>JALSSX010000306.1 GCA_026984055.1 Sedimenticola sp.
GTGGGTCTCGTGGCGGGTCTCGCCGTTCTCGATCAGTGTGATGTCGTGGCCGGAAACCACCAAGCGGTTCTTGCATGGCAGGCCGATGATGGAATAACGGCCCCATTTCTCGCCACCCTGCACGGACTCGAACAGATAGGAGTAAGGCTGATTGGCCAGCTTCAGATAGACCGACAACGGTGTATCCAGGTCAGCCAGTACCTCGCGCATCACCGGGATGCGATTGTAGCCTTGTTTCTCAAGGCGCTCGAATTGATCGGGGGTCATGATGATCTCACACAATAACGGATGGACAGACAAACGCGGGACGGACAGGCGCGAGCCTCACCATCGGGTGTCTGTATGCGACGTTTTGTGTGGCGCGACGCACATCATCGGGTTGACCGGGTGAAGATAAAGAAGCCGCCAAGATAATAAAAAGCAGGGTGTTTGTAAAGAATCGGGTTGACAGCAAGAGGAAGGGAGCAATTCGTCAGCCGGGCCTCCCGCTCACGTGAACGGGCTGACGGGAGCCAGTATCAAGTGTGCCAGATCCGTATTTGTGCGTGTCTGCTATCAATTTTTAGGGCACAAATTATTCCTGAATGATCCCCGTGTCTCAGCTGAGCCACGGGACAGGTATTCAACTGCGTTTTCTCGCCAGCCAACCCAGAGGTGCAACCAGTATCCAGAGACTGGCTGGCGTGGAAACCACAGTGATCGAATCCATGCGTGATTCGGATTCCCAAATCGTATGGAAACCCACGCCGCCATAGGGAAGCGGGTCGGGATCAATGATATCGAAGACCTGCGTGCCGTCCAACGTAAAATTGATCTCGTTGCCATTGACGGACAGGTCAATGGCCATAGGGTCGACGCCAAAGGACCAAGGTTGCTCATACAACACGGCCACGGAACCCGTATCGTAGTCATTGCGTTGGAGGCGTATCCCTTCTTGCCAGTTGGTATCTGGCGAGTTGCCGTTGAACATCAACTGATAGCCACGGCCCGTGCCTCCATCGGAAGAGCGAGAAAAATTGTCAGATCGAAAGACCAATGTGAAGTTGTTCCATGTCTTGCCTGGGTCATAGCCAGAGAGGCTGCCTTCGACGAAATCAGCGACCATGGATATATGGTAATTGATCCAGTTTGGATCACTGTCATGGGTAATGATGAGCGCATCGCGAGGCCAACCATCGACATCTTTTTGATGAAGCCAACCGTTCTCGATCCATTGACTGGGCTCTTTGGATACCCATTCTGGCGATAAGCCGGATTCAAAGCCGTCGCTGAACAATACGGTAGCATCTATTTGGGTTGTGGCTACCAGTAGAACGGCCAGAGAAACCTTCATTAGTTTTTGCATTTTACTGTCCTCGAAGCTAATTCTCATCAGTGGCGATCTAGCTTGGGAAGCGCTGGATGAACCCTCAGGTTGTGCCAAGGCGCCTCACCCACCATATCGCTATCTAGTAGCCTAGCAATGCATGCCCGCGCTCACAAGAATGAAAATTTTAGGAAATTGCTTCAAGTCAACTTTTTGTCTGATCGTGCGCAGAGGCCTTGTCTAACAAGATGTTGAAAAAGTCCTTCCATGGACTTTTTCAACGACGGAAGCGGAAAATGCGATTTCCCGGTTCCTTCATTTTCAATGACTTGCCGTCATCGAAAATGGCGGTACCTCCCTGTAGCGCACATAGGCCATTGAAAAATGCCATTTTGCAACGGCCTGCTAACGCGCGAACAGCGCCAATTGGGTCAGACAGTGGTTTCTATGCGCCGCGCCACTGCCGAGGTCGCTTTCCTCTCCCGGCAGGCGCAGGTTCCAGCGCAGGCCATTGGCGTCGGCATCCAGTACCGCGCGGCACAGCAGGCGCAGGCGGGTTTCGCTATCCACGCCGGGCAGGGCGTCATAGTCGAGGGTCTGGCTTTCACGGTGGTGATCTTTGAATTCGCGGATCATCAGGCCACGTTCACGGGCGAGTATCTTCCAATCGATGTGTTTTACCGGATCACCTGGATGGTAATCGCGATGGCCGTTGAACTCGTCCTCCCCGGGATTTGGCCGGGGACGTTCTCTGTGGATGGCGTGGAACCGGGGTGGCCGATCCGCCGGCGCTGGGTAGACCAGACATCGCTGTTCGGTTTCGATATAGCTCCAGGCGCGAAACAGGCCGAGCGGAAAACGACTGGCGATGGTCAGCCGCCCCTGGGTCAGCCAGCCGCGTGTCTCCGCAACGAGCGGCAGATGCGCTGTCGCTTCACCATTGTCTGGGATGTCGATCGCTAGCATGGGAGCCTGGCGAGCCGGGCCGATCTCCAACATTGGCCGGTCGGTCTTGCGTGTGTTGCTCAGAATGAGGCCGAAGCGTGCATCGTCGCCTTGAAACACGGGAGGGCATCCGCCAGGGCGCAGTCGCAGGCTGAGCAGATTCCACCAAGTATGTACCATTGCCACCAGGCCGAGGCCGCTCAGGAAGAAGGTCAGCAGATAACCGAGGTTGTTGGAGAAGTTGATCGAGCCGGCGAGGATGGCGCCGAGCAGCACGACGAACATGCCGCCGGCGCGTGTCGGCAGGATGTAGATCTGGCGGGGTCCGATGCGGATCTCGCCGTGTTCGTCCGGACGGGCGACGCGAGCCAGGCGAGACAGGTCGGGGAAACGCGGAGGACCGCTCATGTCATGCCTGGTCGATGGCCACGGCTTCGAGGATCGCGCGACCGATGTTCCCGCCATCGGGGTTGCGCAGGCGATGCGAGACGACGCTGTCGAGCACTGCCTGAACGTCCTCTGGCAATACTTGGTTGCGACCGTCTATCAGCGCCCAGGCGCGTGCCGCCCGCAGCAGCCCCATGGCCGCGCGCGGCGACAGGCCGAGGGCGGTATGCTCGCGGGTGAAGCGCACGATGGTCTGCACGTAGTCGAGCAATGCGTCCGAAACATGTATTTTCGGCACGCGTTGGTGCAGTTCACGCAGTTGTTCGGGAGCGAGTATTGTTCGCAAGCTGGCGATGCGTTCACGCGGATCGCGGCCGGCGAGGATGGCGCGTTCGGAACGTGGATCGGGATAGCCGATACGGATGCGCATCAAGAAGCGGTCGAGCTGTGATTCCGGCAGGGCATGGGTGCCGAGCTGGTCGGTTGGGTTCTGTGTGGCAATGACGAAAAACGGCGCCGGCAGCGGCCAGGTGTGGCCCTCGATCGTGACTTGGTTTTCCTCCATGGCCTCCAGCAGCGCGCTTTGTGCCTTCGGCGTGGCGCGATTGATCTCGTCGGCGAGGATCAATTGCGCGAACACCGGGCCGGGGTGAAAGCGGAACTCGCCAGTCTCGCGCTCGTAGATCGATACCCCGAGGATATCCGACGGCAGCAGATCGCTGGTGAACTGGATGCGTTGATAGTCCAGCCCGAGTAGCTTCGCCAACACATGCGCCAACGTCGTCTTGCCGACGCCCGGCACGTCCTCGATCAGCAGATGGCCACGCGCCAGCAGGCAGGCCAGCGCCAGGCGGATGGCCGCGCGCTTGCCGACGATGATGTCGGCGGCGGCGTCAATCAATTCCCGCAGCAGGGTCTCGTGGGTAACCGCCATCGGGCGGTCTAGTGTTGCTGACCGGACAGTTCGTAATAGCGCGAACGCACGGCCTGCTGGCGCAGGGCTTGCGCTTCTTCCTCGCTGCCGACGGTCGCGGCGTCCACCCATTCGCCGGTGATACGATTGAGCATCGAGAAGCGGTACTGGCGGCCGATCTTGAATACCTGGGAGATTTCTTCCTCGGCCTTTGCCATTGCCGCGTCGGCATCCATGTCACCCGGAGGCGGCGCAAACATATGCGCCATATCGATTGTCGGCATGCCCGGCGCCGAGGCGCTGATGCCGGCGCTCGGTGGCGTCTGTTCCGCCGGCGGGGGCGAATCCGCCTTGAAGCGGAAGTTGATCGTCTGCATCTCGCCGGTCTCGTCCATCTCGATGGTGTCGACGTCCGGCATGCGTGCGCAGATGTAGCCGGCCATCAAGCGTCCGAGGCGGTCGTTGGCATTCACCACAGCGCTGTGCAGCTTGTTGGCGACGTATTGGCAGCGTTGTACCTGATTCGGTCGCTCGACCCATTCCATGCTCATTTGCATGCCCTGATCCAGGTCCCGGTCCATGCGCTCGAAGAAATCGTCGGCTTGGGTGATCAGTTCGTCGGGGACGTTGAGTTCATAGATTTGATCATCGATGATCACGTTCAGTATCATGGTTCGGCTCCGGGGCTTGGTTCGCCCCGAATTGTATCACCAGTCTCCGGCCGGCTTCCCTCCACAAATACGGAAATTTCCATGTTATTGACCATCGATAAGTTGCTGAACGCGGCGCAACTGGACAAGATTCACGAGATGCTCGCGCAGGCCGAGTACGAGGACGGCAAGGTGACAGCCGGCATGGCGGCTGCGCGGGTGAAGAACAACCAGGAGATGAAATTGCCGCCGAAGGCGTTGGAACTGCTGTTGCGCATCATCATGAGCACGCTGGGACACAATGCCACCTTCCGTGGCGCGGCGCTGCCGTTGAAGATGGCCGACCCGATCTTCGCTCGCTACCAACCCGGTATGACCTATGGCGACCATGTCGACGACCCGATCATGGGGGGCAGCGGACCAAAGTTTCGCACCGATGTGTCGATGACGATATTCCTGAACGATGCCGACGCCTACGACGGCGGTGAGCTGGTGATTCGCACCACTTGGGGCGAGAAGCACGTCAAGCTGGGCGCCGGCGACGCGGTGATATACCCGTCGGCCAGCGTGCACCGGGTCGACCCGGTGACGCGTGGCGAGCGGCTGGTGTGCGTCACCTGGATTCAGAGTCTGGTGCGCGACGCGGCGCGTCGCGAACTGCTGTTCGAACTCGGCCAGGCGCGGGAGGTCTTGCTGAAGAGCGACCCGGACAGCGATGCCACCAAACAGATCGACCGTTCCTACGTGAATCTGTTGCGCATGTGGAGCAACTGCTGAAGATATTGCTGGTACACAATCGCTATGGCGTCTATTCCGGGGAGGAGGCGGCTGTCGACCGGCTGGAGGCTCTGCTGTCGCGGCACGGACACGAGGTGCGGCGCTACGAGCGCGACAGCGCGGCCCTGGGTTCCTGGCCGTCGGTCGCGCGCGCCTTCTTTTCCAGCCTGTACAGCCCGCGTGCGCGGCGTGACATCGTCCGGCTGTTGGATGGATTCCGGCCGGATATCGTGCATGTTCACAATCTCTATCCGCTCATCTCTCCGGCCATCCTGCCGCTGATCAAGGAACGGGAAACCCCTTTGGTGATGACGGTGCATAATTTTCGGCTGATCTGTCCGACCGGGCTGTTCTATTCGCATGGCGAGGTCTGCGAGCGCTGTGACGGTGGACGTGAATACTGGTGCGCGTTGCGTAACTGTACCGGCAGTCGGGGTAAAAGCCTGGCCTATGCGTTGCGCAACGCCTGGGCGCGGATGCAGGGCAGTTATTTCCGCCATATCGACCGCTTCATCTGCCTGACCGCCTTTCAACGCCAGCGACTCGACGACGGCTCGGGACGCTTTGTCGTGCTGCGCAACAGCGCTGACGATGTCGAGGATGCCGATGCCGGGGAAATCCGGCTTCAGGGGGGGGGCGACTATGTTGGCTTCGTCGGCCGTCTGACAGCGGAGAAGGGTGTCGAAATCCTCGCCGGCGTGTGTCGTCACCTGCCACATATTCCGTTCGTCTTCGCCGGCGCTTACGACGACCGGGCGACACGCTTGTTCGACGGGTTGGAGAACGTCACCCTGCTCGGCCACCAGCCGGCCGGAACGTTGCCCGCTTTCTATCGACGGGCGCGTCTGATGGTGTTGCCGAGCCAGTGTTATGAAGGCTCGCCATTGGCGTTGATGGAAGCCATGTGGCAGGCGCGTCCGGTGGTGTGTTCGGCGGTCGGCGGGTTGGCGGAGATCGTCGACGACGGCATCACCGGCCTCCTCGCGCGCGCCGATGACGTGGAAGACTTCAGCCAGGCTATCGAACGGCTATGGTGCGATCCGGCATTGTGCCGTCGGCTCGGCGAAGCGGCGCGGAAGAAGGCGCGTCGCGACTACGGCGATCAGGCCCATTACCAGGGCCTGATGCGTATCTACGCGGATGCGCGTCAACGGACCTCGAGCGGATGACGACCGAGAACATCCTTGGTTTTTCGATCCGCAGCGCGCCGCCGGAAGCGGTGTTGCGGGAGTTGTGCGAATGGCTGGAGAAAGACGATGGGCCGCGCTGGTTCGCCTGCGCCAATCCGCATTCACTGCATGTCGCCGCCAGTGACCCGGTGTTTGCCGACGCGATCCACGCGGCGGACATGGTCACCGCCGACGGTGCCGGCATCGTGCTGGCATCGCGTCTGCTCGGCGGCTCCATTCCGCACCGCATCACCGGCAGCGATGTCTTCGAAGGTGTTTGTCACTACTGCAACCAGCAAGGTGGGCGACGTTTCTTCTTTCTCGGGTCCACGCCGGCGACCCTGGCCGATATCCAGCGCAAGATGCGTCTGCGCTACCCGAATATCGAGGTCGCCGGTGTCTATGCGCCACCGTTCAAGGCGGATTTCGACGGGCAAGACAACGAACAGATGATCAGCCGGATCAATGCCGCGCGGGTCGACATCCTGTGGGTCGGGCTGACCGCGCCGAAGCAGGAGAAATGGGTGTTTGAGAACAGCCAGCGATTGGAGGTGCGCATGATCGGACCGGTCGGCGCGGTATTCGATTTCTTCACCGGGCGAGTGAAACGCTCACCGCGTCTGTTTCAACGACTTGGGCTGGAATGGCTGCCACGTCTGCTACAGGAACCACGCCGGCTGTGGTATCGCAACTTCGTATCCAGCCCGATGTTTTTGCTGCGGGTGTTCCAACAGCGGCTCCGCCGTGATTCCAAGTGAAAGCCACATGGCGAGGCGCGCGGATGGGTGGCGCGGGTGAATTCGCCCTGCTGAGGCAATATCTGGCGCCGTATCGAAACCTATTGCTGCTCGGTATGGCCTTCATGCTACTGGAAAGCCTGTTTGCGTTGCTGCCGCCATGGCTGGCCGGGCGCTTCACCGCCGCGTTGCTGACGCCAGAGCAGGGATCCACGCTCGGCCTGCGCGAGGTCATCGCGATCTGGTTCGCGGTGCTGCTGGTGTTGGCATTGCTGCGTTTCCTGAACAGCTATCTGTTCACTCGCGCCGGCGCGCGGGTGATGATCGATCTCAGTCGCCGGGTCTACGACCATCTGCAATATCTGCCACTGGCCTTCCATCAGAATCGCCAGTCAGGCGAACTGCTGGCGTTGCTCGGCAGCGATGTCGCCACCATCAGTCACTTCATCGCCGGGCCGATCGCCAGCCTGCTGCCATTGGGCGTGACCCTGCTCGGCGCGGCGGTGCTGCTGGTTTACGCCGATGCATGGGTCGGTGGCACCGCATTATTGTTCGTGCCGGGATTCTTCCTGCTGGTGAAGCTGCTCGGCAGGCAGGTCCGGCCGCTGGCCAGGCGCGTGGCCGATGAACGCGCCGATATGCTCGCCGATGCTGGCGAGACGCTGCGCTTGCTGCCAATCGTCAAGGCGTTCACCCAGGAGCTGGCGCGCAGCGCACGCTATCATGGGCGCAGTGGCGCGCTGCTCGATCTGTTGTCGCGCCAGTTGCGCATCCAGGCGATGCTTGGCCCGTTGGTGCAGTTCGCTGCCGCGGCGCTGATGCTCGCGCTGCTGTGGCTGGCCAGCGAGCGTGTCGCCGAGGGCGCGTTGTCCGCGCCGGCAATGGTCAGCCTGTTGATGTACGGCTTTCTGTTGGTGCGGCCGATCAGTAGCTTCGCCAATCTGTATGGCGAATTCCAGCAGGCGCGCGGCGCCTTTGCGCGGGTGGTCGAGATCATGGCGCAACAGCCGGAGCCACGTGACGCGGGGGAATGCGAAGTCGGCCGGGTCGGCGGTGAGATCGAATTGCGCCACGTTGCGTTCGGTTATCCCGATCGCGAACCCTTATTTCGGGATTTGAACCTACATGTCATGGCTGGCGAGAGCATCGCCGTCACTGGCCGAAACGGTGCCGGAAAAAGCACCCTGGCGCATCTGTTGTTGCGTTTCGTCGAACCGCAAGCGGGCGAGGTCTTGCTGGATGGCGTGCCGATCGAACAGTTGCACCTCGCCGCGCTGCGCCGTCAGATCGGCTATGTGCCACAGCAGGTTCTGATCGCCAGCGCCACGGTGCGCGAGAATATTGCCTTCGGCATGCCCGATGCGCCCGATGAAGCTGTGCGACAGGCGGCCCGCGCCGCGCAGGCCAATGACTTCATTCGCCAGTTGCCGGACGGCTACGACACCCGCGTCGGTGACGATGGCGTCAAGCTTTCCGGTGGCCAGCGTCAACGCCTGGCCTTGGCGCGCGCATTATTGCTGGATCCGCCGATCCTGATTCTGGACGAAGCCACAGCGACCTTCGATCCCGGCGGCGAGCAAGCGATGATCGACGCTTGTCACTCGATCTTCGATGCGCGCACGGTTATCATCATCACCCACCGACCGGCGATCCTGGCGCTGGCCGATCGCTGCTTCGTGTTGGCGGATGGCGAGTTGAAACCGGCGATGGATGACTGCGGCGCCGCCTGACTTGCTGTTTGGGCCCGACTCCGCAAACCGACAAACGCTCATGATGGAATCTGGCATGCAAACCTATCGTATCTCCGAGCAACTGCTGTTGCAGGCCGTCAATGAAGAGATGGTCATCCTCGACCCCGACAGCGGGCGTTATTTCACCCTCAACGAAGTTGGCAGCGAGATGCTTGGACGCTTCCGAGAGAAAGGCGATATCGACGATACCGTCGCCTATATCGCCAGCCGTTACGAGGTCGGCGAGGAAACCGCGCGTCGTGATCTGCTGGCACTACTCGACGATCTGGTAACTCATGGACTTGCCGAGGCGGATAGCGCCTAATGACGCGTCGTCCGCCGAGTCCGCGCGATCTGGCGGTATTGATCGAAGCTTGGTGGACATTGCTGTGGCTTGATTGGCGCATCCGCAGGCAGCCCTACCACAAATGGCGCCCCCTGCTCGATAGTCGATTGGATAACCGCATCGAAAGCGAAGCCGGCCGCGCTGGCCAACGGCTGATCCGACTCGCCGAGATCGCCGCGCGGCACCATCTGCGTCCGATGAACTGCCTGCGCCGCACCCTGGCGGAAAAACGTCTGCTGGAACGCCGTGGCATCGCCTGCCATGTGCATATCGGCGTTAACCGCGAGAAAAATAGCGGCCTGGCGGCGCATGCCTGGCTGTCCGATCGTCATGGCGACGTGCTGAACGACAGCTCGGATGTCATCGAACGTTATTATGAACTGATGCCGGACAACTGGGCTGGCGCGGGTTTTTCCGACAGCGATTGACCTGGAAATCGGGCAAGTCGCCCGATCTGTTGATCGCGCACCCTCGTCCCTCGGCGATATTGCGCGGAATCTCTTGATGGACAACGGCGTACATCGGTTATTGTCGATCGTGGCGCGTCCCCGAGCCACGATTAACAGGCCGTTGAAAAATGGCATTTTTTAACGGTCTGTGTGCGGTACAGGGATATACCGCCCTTTTCGATGACTGTAAGTCATTGAAAATGAAGAAACCGGGAAATCGCATTTGCCGGTTCCGTCGTTGAAAAAGTCCATGAAAGGACTTTTTCAACATCCTGTTAACCTGGCAATCCTTGTTGTCGGGTTAACAAGACCCAAACCGTTCCGCATGGCGCTGGAACCAGATCTGCACCATCAAGGCGTGTAGCAGTTCGACGCTGACGCTGGGCGGGTCGTTTGTCAGTACGGCCTGAAAAGCTGCGAGTAGCTTGCGGTTGTCGACCAGGCCGAGATCTTGGAGGCCGGGGTGTGAGAGGATGTCGCGGATGGTTTCACGCTGATGCTTGATCAGTTCGGCGAAAAAGGTGTCGAAGACCACCTTGTGGCGGTTCCATGCCACCGAATCGGGTAGTTTTCCGGTCATCGCTTTGCGCAGCAGCCATTTCGGATAGCGCTCGCGTAGCCATAGGTCGTCGGGTATCGCGAAGCTGAACTCGGCGAGGCGGCGATCGAAGAACGGGTGCCTGACATCCACGCCACAACGTTCCCCGGCGGCAGCGTAGGAGCGTACCGAATGGTAGGTCGATGAATGGATAAGCGCATCGTGGCGTGCCTGTAGCGCGGGGTTGCGGAAGCCTGCTGGCGGCGGGTCCAGGCGCGCTTCCAGGTTGAGTTCGCGCGCGGTCCGTTCGGGTATCCAGTCCGGCCAGGGCCGGTTTCCACGCATCTGCCGGCGCAGGTGTAATAGCCATTCTGGCAGTAGCGGGCGTAGAAACAGTTGCAGCAGGGTGGCCAGCATCGGCAGGCCCAATTCGCGGGAGCCACGCATCACCTCGCCAATCACGCCGATGTCGCCATGTAGTAGGCGTTGGCTGTAGCTCAGGCTGTGTCCCCAGGTCATCTCATCGCCGCCGCTGCCAGTCAGCATCACACTGGCGCCAGTCGCGCGAACCTGTTTCAGTTCGTCGGTATAGCGGGGCGAAACCACCGTGCCCGGGCTGTCGAAGGCGGGTGGATACAGCTCGCGGTAGTCCAGATCGATGTCGGTCGTGGTTGGGATCAGCAGGTGCCGCTTCAGGCCCAGGTGACGGGCGGTGGCGCCGATCAGGTCCTGCTCGTCGACGGCGCCGCAGTCCGGGTAAGTATGTGATACCGCGATCAAGCTGTCTTTGGCGTGCTGTCTTGCTCTCCATGCCAGCGCGGTGACGCTGGTGGAGTCCATGCCTCCACTGAGTTGGCTGGCTACCGGTTCGTTGCCGCCGGGCAGGCGGTCGGTGACGCAACGGCTCAGCAGGGATTCCAGGTGCTCGCTGTATTCCTCGCGCTGTTTGTAGCGAATAAATTTATCGGGTTGGAGGTTCCAGAAGCGGCGGATGGAAATTCCCCTGGCGTTGCCTTGGACAAGATGACCGGGCCGTAGCTGCTCGATATTCGACAGCATCGACAGCCCGGGGTCGGGACGTCCGGCCAGCCAGTCGCCGACCGCCGAGCGATTGAGTCGGGGTGGCTCGCCAAGCGCGTCGAGCAGGTCATCGATATGTGTTCCGACTGCCAGCATCCCGTTGCGATGGGCATGGTATAGCGGGCGCATGTTCATCGGGTCGCAGGCGGCCAGCAGAGTGTCCGTGTTTTCGTCGATGATGCAGAAAGCGAAATCGCCGATGAGATGACGGGGGCATTCCGCCCCCCAGCGGCGGTAGGCGGCAAGCACCAGCCAGGCATCGTTGTCGTCGGGCGGGATACCGAGTTTGTCATGCAGTTCTTGCCAGTTGTCGATGCGCGCGTCGGCGATGACGTTCAGATCATGTTTTCGGGCATGCATCGTCGGCGAGGACGCCTGGAATTGTCCACGCTGGACATCGCTTTGGTAGGGGAGGCGTTCCGTGCGGGTCCGCACTGGCTGGGACAGGGTGTCTCGGTGAGAGAGGTACAGGAAATTCAATCGGATAGGCCGGATTATTCAAGTAGTACGTATGTTGACTCTGAGTATTGGTATGGCGCGAACCCTGCCCCTGGGTTCACCCTGGGAAAAGATTCGCGCCAAGTCTTCAAACGATGGACTATGATGAACCCCGATGTCGGTATTCCGGATCCGTCCAGCAGTGGGGCAATGTCTCGCCAGACATGAATTGCAGGCGGTTTTTTTCGAACATTTCCGGATCGGGCAGATCCTCGCCGATGTTGTAGCGCCCGGGAACGCTTTTCTTGAATGGATCGAACAGATCCTTCAAGCCCAATACTTCAACCAGATGACCTGTTTCTATTTCTTTCAAGAACATGAGCGACTCCACTATCAGCAATGACTAATTGATTCCTATCAAGAGTATGGCCGCAACAGGGCCAAATTCAAGGTTATCCCTAATATACAGCCGCTGTCTGCGTGCTGGATACTACAGGCTTTTCCGTACAAACAATAATTTACCGGCGTTTTTGAATTTTCGAATGCGAATCGGTAACGGCGTGGTGGTCGCGAAGCGGCATCCGCGTCCGTGAAGGGCGGATCGAGCAGGAGTCGCACAATGGATAAACGAGCTTACCCAAGGGTTTTTTGCAACCTGCCGGTGGATATTCAGATCCCCGGTCGGTCATTCACCGGTCATTACCGCACTGCGAATGTCAGTAAGCGTGGTTTCTTTGCCTATCATGTGCCGCGTTGGCCGAGGGGTATGCAGGTCCAGGTGAATTTTTACTGTCCGGACGAACCTTTCCAGGTGCATGCGAAGCTGACACGCATGGGCAAGAATGGCGCGGGTTTCGATTTCGTCAACGTCGATTCCGGCGAGCAAGAGGCGCTGGAACATATCGTCTGTCCCGAGTGGCATGGCGATGATCTGTTGATGGGGCAGTTGAAGCTGGCGCCCTATACGGATACTCGTAATTTTGGCCGCTGGCTCAGTCTGACCAGCCTGCTGAGCACGCACCCGCATATCGGGGGTAGTCTGGCGCGGACATGAAGGCCTCGCTCGCATGCTTACCGCAAAGTATGCAGCCGGGTTGTCTGTGATGCGCTCGAGGTAACGCCGTGCATGCGCCCCGTGGGAATGACCTCGGCGTAACCCGCGGGGCGGTGGGGAATGCTGGAAATGTCGGGAGTATTTTCAGTGCCCCGCCTCGGATTTTCCGCGGCCGAACCACAGGCAACTTTTATTTCGATCCGGGGGTAGCGCTCAACATGCGAGTCAGCGGATATCGTGTTTGTGCAGCGGGTAGCCGCGATCCCGATAGAAGCGGTAACGCGCCCGGCCTTGTTCGCGCGCTTGCGGGTCGTTGTCGATCAGCTCGGCGACGCGCTCGAACTGGCTGAAATAGGGGGCCGGTTCGACGCCCAGGTTGACCAGTACGTCGTGCTCGTCGACCGTCTCGTTGCCGTATTCGATCAGCACCGGGGTGATCTCGGCATCCACCTTGCCGAGCAGGCCGTGCGGGATGAAGCTCTGCTCGCGGAAGGTCCATAGCAGCCGGTCGATGTGCCGGCCTTCGTCGGCATTGCTGGTATGTACCAGGACGCGACGCTTTTGTTGCCATGCCTTGTCGATGATATGGCAGGCGAGGGCATGGCGGTTGCCTCGCGCGGCTTCCGCCAACACGTAGAAGTCGATGCGCGTCATCGGAACCTGTCTATTTGCCGGCCCGGCGGATCAGCCAGCTTGTCAGCAACGGTACCGGTCGGCCGGTGGCGCCTTTTTTCTTGCCGCTCTTCCACGCGGTGCCAGCGATGTCCAGATGCGCCCAGGGGTATTTCTTCGTGAAGCGCGACAGGAAGCAACCCGCGGTGATCGAACCGGCCGGTCGGCCGCCGATATTCGCCATGTCGGCAAAGTTGCTGTCGAGCTGCTTCTGGTATTCGTCCCACAACGGCAGTTGCCAGGCGCGGTCGCCGCTGGCCTTGGAGGCGTCCAACAATTCGCCGGTCAGCTTGTCGTCGTTGCCCATGACCGCGCTGGCTTCGTGCCCCAGCGCGATGATGCAGGCGCCGGTGAGGGTGGCGATATCGACCACGGCGGCTGGTTTGAAGCGTTCGACATAGGTCAGGGCGTCGCAGAGGATCAGCCGGCCCTCGGCGTCGGTGTTGAGTACCTCTATGGTCTGTCCGGACAGGCTGGTGACGATGTCGCCGGGCTTATTGGCGTCGCCGTCCGGCAGATTCTCGGATGACGGCACCACGCCGATGACGTTCAGCGGTAGGTCCATCGCGACGCAGGCGTCGATGGCGCCGAGAACACTGGCGCCGCCGCACATGTCGTATTTCATCTCGTCCATCTGTGCGGCGGGCTTGATCGAGATGCCGCCGGCGTCGAAAGTCAGGCCCTTGCCGACCAGCACCACTGGCTTGGCGCCGGCCTTGCCGCCCTTGTATTCCATGATGATGAAGCGCGCTGGCTGGCGGCTGCCACGGGATACCGACAGTAAGGCGCCCATGCCGAGTTTTTTCATCGCGGTTTCGTCGAGCACGCGCACTTTCAGCTTGTCGTGCTTGCGACCCATCGCGCGTGCCTTGTTGGCCAGATAGCTCGGCGTGCAGATGTTGCCGGGCAGGTTGCCAAGATCCTTCGCCAGATTCATGCCATCGCCGATGGCCTGGCCTTGTTCGATGCCGATGCGCGTCGCGGTCGTTTCCGCGCGGCTGGCGGTGAGCACGGTCAATTTCCTCAGCGGGTGCTTCGCTGACTTGGCGTCGCTCTTGCATTCATCGAAGTGGTAGGCTGCGTCAGTCGCGGCGATCGCGATGTCGCGGCCGAGCGCGGTGGGGTCGTCGTCCAGCGTCAGGCCGTCGATCGCGATCGCCGCCGATGTCGCCTTGCTGCCTTCGATCACGCCGAACGCGTTGGACAAGGCGTCACGTAGCTTGCGCGCATTCAGTTCCTTCTTCTTGCCGAGGCTCAGCAGCAAGAGGCGTTCCGCGCCACTGCCGGGGAGGTCGTAGAACATCTGCGTGGCGCCGGCGTCCTCACCAAGGTCGGCCTTTTTCAGCAGTGCCTTCAGTGTGCCCTTGCTGGCCTTGTCGACAAGTGCGGCGCTGCCGTCCAGGCGGTTCCGGTCGAACACCGGCAGAATCAGACAGGCGGTTTTTGTTGTTGAAAGGTCGCCTTGCTTGACCTGAAATTGCATAATGGAACTCCCGATAAAAACGTCGCATGGATTTCGCCGAGTCTACCACATCCCCCATGAGCATCATCGACCGTTACATCTTCCGCGAGATCCTGAAAATATTCCTCGCCGTGCTCGCCATTCTGTTGTTGGTGCTGTTTGCAAACACCTTTATCCGCTTCCTCGGGTCGGTCGCCGAGGGCGCTATCTCCAATGCGGTGGTGCTGAAACTGGTCGGGTTGGAGATGTCGCGTCTCAGCGGTGTGTTGATTCCGCCGGCATATTTCGTCGCTACGCTGTTTACGCTGGGGCGCATGTATCGCGACAACGAGATGATGATTCTGTGCGCCAGTGGCGTCGGTCCGTGGCAAGTGTTCCGCGCGGTGGCCATCGGCGGGGTGGTGCTGGCATTGCTGGTCGGCTGGCTGGTGATGTCGATCCTGCCCCGCGCGACCCTGGCCATCGAGCTGATCAAGAAGAACCAGGAGGACGCAGCGGCCCTGGTCGGGCTAGGCGCCGGGCGCTTCAACGAATTCGAGAACGGCGAGTTGGTGGCGTATCTCGGCGAGTTGTCCGAGGAGAATGGCGCCATCGATGATGTCTTCGTGCAGAGTACGAAGGGCGGCATGCCCGGCGTGGTCACCGCCGCGAGTGGTCGGCTGCTGACCAATCAAGACGGTGGTGACAGCGTCATCGTGCTGAAGGATGGCTATCGCTACCAAGGGATACCCGGCGTCACCGATTTTGATATCGGTCATTTCGCCGAGTACCGCATCCGCCTGCGGCGTTCGCCGAACGACGCTTACGCGGAGATGCGCGCGCGACCGACACTAGAACTGATCGGCATGGCCTCGCCGTATGCGGCGGCGGAGTTGCAGTATCGTCTGTCCTTTCCGATCTCGATCCTGGTGTTCACTATATTGAGCATTCCGCTCAGCCGCTCGGTGCCGCGGCGTAGTATGTACGGCCGACTGCTGATTGCGTTGCTGGTGTATTTCATCTATATGAACCTGCAAAAAACCGCCGAGAACTGGATCAAGGACGGTGTCGTCCCGCCCTGGCTGGGGATGTGGTGGGTGCATGCGTTATTCATTCTGTTCGCGATGCTGTTGATGTTGCGTGATTCCGGCCGCGTGCGGCGCTGGCTGCGTAATTTTCGGGCGTCGCCGGCATGAGGATTCTGCATCGTTATCTTTTTCGCGCGGTGATGTTCAGCACCTTGTTCGTGTTGGCGGCCCTGCTTGTGCTGATGGTGTTCATGGCCTTCACTGAAGAGCTTGGCGACACTGGGGTTGGCCAGTACCAGGCTCGTCATGCGTTCCTGTACAGTCTGTTGCAAGCGCCCGGCTTTTTGTTCGAGATCTTCCCGGTTTCGGCGCTTATTGGCAGTTTGCTCGGGCTGGGCGCAATGGCCAGTCACTCCGAGCTGGTGGCGATGCGCGCCGCCGGCGTGTCGATCGCGCGGATCGTTTGGTCTGTGGTGCGCGCCGGCCTGTGGATGCTGCTCGCGGTGGCGCTGATCGGCGAATACGTCGCGCCGCCGGCGGATCGCTACGCGCGCCAGATGAAGGCCGAGAAGATGAACAATCAGGTGTTGCTGCAATCGAACTTCGGCTTCTGGGCGAAGGACGGTGACGATTTCATCAACATTCGGCGCATCTTGCCTGGCAATCGGCTTGGCGACATCATGATTTACCGGCTCGATGGCCGGCATCGGCTGAAGAATGTCACGCTCGCCGAGCGCGCGCTGTACGACGATAAGAAATGGCATCTGGTTGGCGTGCAGTCCATCGACTTGTCGGAGCGGGGCTTCAGCATCACGCGTAGACCGATAGTGGATTGGGAACTGCTGTTGAAGCCCAGCCTGCTGCGCGCCGTGGTCATCGACCCGGTCGCGCTGCCGGCCACCAGTCTGTACCGCTATATCGGTTATCTGAAGGCCAGTGACCAGGACGCCAAGCCGTTTGAGGTGGCGTTGTGGAATCGCATCGTCACGCCGCTGGTCACCGTGGTGATGCTGGTGCTTGCGGTGCCCTTCGTGTTCGGCAATCTACGCGCCACCGGCATCGGTCAGCGGTTGTTTCTCGGTATCGTCATCGGCCTGGGTTTCTACACGCTGAACCGGGCGTTCTCCTTTATGGCGCTGGTGTACAACCTGAACACGCCATTGACCGTGACCTTCCCGAGTCTGCTGGTACTGGCCTGGGCGCTGGTGATGTTGCGCCGGGCACGCTAGGATGTGGTCATAGCCAGCCCCCATGTCCCGCCGGATGGCGAGGGTTTATCCATCCGGCGAGACATGCGGGCGAGGCGGATATCGGATTCTTTTTATCCGGCGAGCAAACATTGCAAGGTCTCTATGGCCCGTATTCCGCGTGGCTGATTGACCGAGTGGGAGAAATCATGACGATCGAGCGTGTTATCTTGTTGCTGACCTTATTTGTCGCCATTGGAACAGCGCGGGCGGGCATCGCGGAGGAAAACGAGATAGTGTCCGGGCAGGCGCCGCGCCATCCGGCGATGCATATGATGAACGACGGGAGAGTCTCGCTCGACTTGCCGCCGCGCATGCGCATGCATCAACTCGCCAATATGCGCTCCCACCTGGAAGCCGTGCAGGCCATCATTGCCGCGATCGCGGAAGGTGATTTCGATGGCGCCGCGAACATCGCGCATGCTCGGCTGGGCCTGACCCAGGAGATGCGGAGGATGTGTGCTATGTTCGAGAATGACGATTTTAAACGCTTGGGCCTGTCTTTTCATGAAAGCGCGGATACGCTGGCCGAGACCTTGCGAACCCGGGATGCCAACGCCTCCCTGCGAGCGTTGAAGACCACTCTTGGATATTGCGTGGCATGCCATGCGGCTTTTCGTCAATAGATGTCGAATCATGTCATCTGGAAATTCATCGGAAAAAACCGACCGGATCATCGCCGAGGCCCGCCGCGCCCGCGAGGCGAGGGAGAACAGCTATCGCGAACGCGCTTTGAAGATGTACCCCTGGGTGTGCGGGCGCTGCGCGCGCGAATTCACCCGTGAGAATCTTCGCGAGCTGACCGTGCATCATCGTGATCACAACCACGCCAACAACCCACCGGACGGTAGCAATTGGGAGTTGTTGTGCATCTATTGCCACGACAATGAGCATTCGCGGCATATCGATGCGGTGCGGGGCGATGTCGGTCGGGATGACGAGAAGACCACGACCTATAACCCGTTTGCGGATCTTGGGGCCTTGCTCAAGGATAAGAAATAGCGTTTATTGTGTGCGTGACGGCATGCTTATCGCGGTTTCGGCAGTCGTTTGCTCACGAGGCCGCCGCCTCGTCGTCCCTTGCCGCCAGCAAGACATACAGCAATGGAATCAACAACAACGATACCAGGGTGGAGAACAATAGCCCGGCGACGATGGTCACGGCCAGTGGTTGCAACAGCTCGGCGCCCTCGGACAAGGCGAGCGCCAGCGGCAGCATACCGACGACGGTGGTCAGGGTGGTCATCAGGATGGGGCGTAGGCGCAGGTGGGCGGCGCTGACGATGGCGTCGCGCTTGTCCAGGCCGTGCTTGCGTTGCAGTTCGATGTATTCGACCAGCACGATGGCGTTGTTGACGACGATGCCGGCGAGCATGATCAGGCCCAGCCATACCGGCATCGATATCGGCAAGCCGGTGATTTTCAGGCCGATCACCACGCCGGTGATGGCAAACGGCACGCCGAGCATGATGATCAGCGGATTGCGCAGGGATTCGTATTGCACGGCCATCACGGCGAACACCAGGAATAGTGCCAGCGCGAGCAGTTGCCGGCCGGTGTCGCGACCCTGTTGCAGTGCTTCCAGGTTGCCGGCTTCATAGAGCACATAGCCGGCTGGCAGATGGATCGCGCGCGCGGCGGCCAGCGCGGCCTCGCTGGCTTGTTCCACGCTGATGTCGCCGACCGGCGAAGCGGTGATCTCGACGATGCGTTGCTGGCGGTCGCGCCAGATGCTCGCTGGGCTGCTGGCCAGCTCGACGCTGGCCAGATCGCTGAGATGGATGGCCACGCGGGGCCGGGTCTTGCTGAACAGCAGGATGGATTCCAGATCCTCCGGACTGTTCATCTGATCGCGCTGGATGCGCAGCAGGATGTCGACTCTTCGGTCGTTGGCCACGAAGCCGCCAATGCGCTCGCCACCGACCGCGAGGCGGACCATCTTGCCGATGTCGCTTGCGTTCAGGCCGTAACCGGCGGCGCGCTGGCGGTCGATGTGGATGGCAAACTCCTGGGTCACGTCCTCGCCGCTGTGTTCGATGTTGCCAAGTCCCTTGACCGCCTTCAGATGCGTGGCAATCTCATCGCCGAGGCGGTTCAGTTGATCCAGATCCGGTCCCTGCACGCGCAGCGCGATCTCGTCGTTGCCGCGGCTGGTGCGTACACCGCGCAGGCTGCGGCTGCGCAGGCTGATACGCGCGCTGGCGATCTGTTCCCGATCGATCAGCTTTTTCACCCGCTTGATCCATGCCTTGGTGTCGATCTCGCGCTGGTCCGCCGGCACTAGGCTGATCTGTATGCTGGCGAAGTTCGGCGCTTCGAACTGGGAACGCCCGAAGACGAAGCCGCCCACCGTGGTGAATAGTGTATCGCTCTCGGGTTGCGCTGCGACGATGCCTTCGATGCGTCGCGTGAGCCGGTCCATGCCCTCCAGGTCGATGCCGCGGTCGGCGCGTATCGAGATCGACACGCGGCCCTCGTCGAGACGTGGCAGGAAGATCTGGCGTGCGTCCAACAGCCACGGTAGGGTCAGCGCCAGGCCGGCGATGAAGGCGGCGATGGTCAGGAATATCGTGGCCGGATGCAGCAGCCAGCCGAGCAGCCGCGCGTAACCGGTGGACAGCGCGTTCAACAGCCGGTCGATGATGCGCCGAAGCCAGCCGGCAGGCGTATCGTCGCCAACCTTGGCGGCCAGCGCTGGCACCAGCGTCAGGGCGATGAGCATCGACGCGAGGATAGCCGCCGAGACGGTGAAGATCAGCTCGCGGAACAGCAGGCCGATCAAGCCACTGATGAACACAAAAGGCAGCACCGCACCGAGGTTGGTCGCGGTCGATGCGATGATCGCGCTATTGACCTCGGCGGCGGCCTGCTGGGTGTCCGCGTCGCCATCGCGCTGGTGGCGTGAGATGTTCTCCATCATCACGATGGTGCTGTCCACCAGCATGCCGATGCCCAGCGCGAGTCCGCCCAGGGTCATGATGTTCAGCGTCAAGCCGCCGGCGGCCATCAGGATGAAGGTGACGAAGATCGCCACGGGGATCGCCGTGCCGATGATCAGGGTGCGGCGGAAATCGCCGAGAAACAGATACACGACAAGCATCGCCAACAGCGCGCCACTGAGTGCCGCGCCCGCCGCGTTGCGTACCGACTGGCGGATGTAATGCGCTTGGTCGTCGACCTTGCGTAACACAATATCGGACGGAATCGAGCGGTTCTGCCTGAGTGTCTTGATCTCCGCGTCGACCGCGTCGACCACGCCGACGGTGTTCGCGCCAGGCTGTTTTTGTAGCGATACCTTGACGCCGGGTAGGCCGTTGAGGCGAATGCGCAGACGCTGTTCCTCGGCGCCGTCGATGACCCGCGCGATGTCGCCGAGATACAATGTCTGGCCGCCGTCGGCGTCGGCGTTACGATCCGGCAGCGGCAGGCGGATCAGCTCGTCGACATTGCGCAGGCGTCCGGCGGTGCGCGTGATGATCTCGGTTTCGTCCATCTCCAGGCGACCGCCGGGCGTCTCGACGTTGTTGTCCGCGATGGCATCGCGCAGGTCGAGCAGATCGAGTCCGACGCCGGCCAAGCGGTACTGGTCGGCGAGAACGCTGATCTCGCGCACCAGTCCGCCACCGGTCTCCACCGCCGCGACGCCGGGCAGGTTAAGCAGCCATTTGCTGAAGCGGTAATCCACCCAGGATCGCAGTTGCACCGGGTCGCGTAGCGCCGAGCTGGCAATGTATTCGGCCACCGGTCGCTGTGCCGGGTCGCGCTTGTAGATCACCGGCGGTTCGATATCCTCGGGCAGGAAACGCTTCGCCCGATCCAGCCGCGTGCTGGCGTCGCGCAACGCCTTGTCGATGTCGGTGCCATAGCGAAACGACAGATCCACCGCGCTGCGGCCCTCGCGGGTGCGCGACTGAATGGAGATAGCGTCCTCGGTGATCGCGAGTTGCTCTTCCAACTGGCGGGTGACCTCATCTTCCATCACCGGCGCCGGCACGCCGGGCAACTGCACGCGCACGCGCACGTCCGGATAGATGATGCGTGGCAGCAGATCGATGCGCAGGCGATCCAGCGCATAGAGGCCAAGCAGCATCAGCGCCAGGGTCAGCATCACCACGCCGACCGGGTGGCGGATCGACCAGCCGGCCAGGCCGGCGGCATGGCGCGCGGCGCGGGTTTTGCTCATCCGCTTTCATCCACTCGCGCTGTATCCATTGGTTTCACCGGCTTCACGGTTTTTCCCGCGCTCAGACCGAGAAAGCCCTTCACGATCACTTGGTCGCCTGGCCGCAAGCCTTCGAGAATGGCAATGTCGCGGTCCAGGCGGATGCCGGTGCGCACCGCGCGACGCACCGCCTTGCCGTCTACCAGGAGGTACACGAACGGCCCCTTGTTGTCGCGCTGCACCGCAGTGAATGGCACCATCAGTCGCTCCGTGGCGGCCATTGCGAGACGCGCGCGGGCGAACTGGCCGGGCTTCAGGTCGTCTGGGATGTCGTCCAGGCGAATCTCGATTGCGCCGAGCCGGGTCAGCGGGTCCAGGGTTGGGTGGATGCGTTGGACCCGGCCACCGAAGGCGCGGCCGGGCAGGGCGTCGATGCGCAGGCTGGCCGGGTCGCCCTCGTGGACCAAAGGCAGCAGCAGTTCCGAGATACGCGTCTCGGCGAACTGCGAGGTCGGATCGAACAGGCTGAGCAGATGGGTGTTCGCCGCGACCACGTCGCCAGGTTCGCGCAGGCGCTCGCTGATGATGCCGGCGAACGGCGCGGTGATGCGCGTGCGGCGCAGCCGGGTGGAGAGGATCTCATGTTCCGCTGTGGCGATGTCCAGCGCGGTTCGGGCGCGCGCCAGTTCGTCCACCGAGGCTACCTTGCGTTTCACCAACTTGCGCAGGCGTTCGACATCCAGGCGCGCTTGTCGGGTGGTCGCGCGGGCCTTCTTCAGCTCAGCGCGCAACAGGGTATCATCCAGGCTCGCGAGCAGCTTGCCGGCGCGCACCCAGTCGCCCGCGTAGCCGGCAAGCGCGGTGATGCGACCGGGTTCCTCGTTATACAGGCGCGCGATATGCCGCGCGCGGATGGTCGCGTTCAGTTCCCGTTGGATCGCCACCGGCTTTTTTTCGACGGCTTGAACCACCACGCGATGCACTGGCGGCGTGCGTTTCGGATGGCTGGGTTTGGATCTGTCCGCTGGAGAATCGCAAGCGCAGAGGCTGAACGCCAGCGACACCAGCACAATGGCGCGGAACGGCCGCATGCCAGCGCTCAATAGTTGCTGTAGTGCTTGATCTTGCGGCGGATATTGCGCTGTACGATGATGCCGTGGATCTCCCATTTGCGGCCATTCAGTGGAATATCCGGGTAGTTCGGGTTCAGTGCGACCAGCTTCTCCTCGCCGTCGTCACCCTTGATGTACTGGCGGAACCAGCGTTCACCCTCGACCTCGGCGAAGACATACGCTTCGTTGCCGCAGAATTTCGCCGGATCGATGATCACGATGCACTGGTCCGGAAACTCCGGCTCCATGCTGTTACCCAGCACCTGCAAGGCGTAAGGCTCTGACGCGGCGCAGCCGGTGGCCTCCATATCAAGTTCTTTTTCGATATCCATGCTGACTCCAAATCGTTGTGTTTACGGCGATTTTAGCATGCCGGCCAGCCGTGAAGACGCGCCACCGTCAGGGTTGGATCGTCGTGTCGCCGTCGGACTTCATCAGATACAGATGCGCGCCGCATCCGGCCCGGTAATCGCTGGCGCCGAAGCCCGGCGCGACGATGCGTCCGCGCAGGCTTTAATACCATTCGCATTCTGCCTGGCGGGAGCGTGTCACCTCGACGACCGAGACATTGGCAGGGTTGATCAGATAGTCGATATGCCAGCGTAACGGCTTTTTCTTACGGGGATCTCGAAAAGAGGAAATACGATTTCCTCTTTGCTCACATTTTCTATCACTTAATGGGATCGAAAAGGGTGGATATCCCAGTCCCACTCGGGCACCTCGATTTTTTCGAGATGCCCTTACGCAGATGACGAGCGACTCCGGCTTCGAGATTGCGCTTCGCGCTGCCAGTGTAGACGTAGAGTCTCCGGCGGGGAAATGCTGGATGCCGAGCGCGCGGACACGGATAGTGATCGGGTTGCGGATAAGGATGTGAAGTTGGTAAATGGTATTGGAGACCATGGGCTGCGTGTCAAGTCGTTGGGTCTGGCCAGATCCGCGCGCGTAGGTATTCCACGATCCGGCATTCCACGAAATAGCCAGTGGGAGGCGCGCAGCCGCCGCCGACGAAGCCGACATGCCCGCCATGCCGGGAAAGTTCCAACCGGGTATCGGCCGACAGCGCTTTTTCGTCTGGTGGCGTGCGTGGATACATGAACGGGTCATCAAGCGCGTGCAGCAGTAGGGTCGGGATGCCGATGTCCGCCAGGAATTGGCGGCTGCTGGCGCGTCGATAGTAATCCTCGGCGCCTTTGAAACCATGTAGCGGCGCGGTGACCTGGTCATCGAAGTCCCAGAAGGTTTTCAGCTTGTCCACATCCACGCTGAGCGGCGAGGGCATGCGCGCGAACTTGTGCTTGTAGTTGCGCCGCAGGCTGGCGAGTAGATGGGCTTGGTAGACGCGCGACAGCCCCTTGTTCAAGCGATCGGCGGCTTCATCGAGTCGGTAGGGCACCGATACCGCCGCAGCGGCTCCGAGTTTGCACCGGCTGCCTTCCTCTCCAAGAAACTTCAACAATACATTGCCGCCGAGTGAGTAGCCGACCGCAGCCGATACCGGTCGGCTGGTGTCGGCCAAGTGACCTATGATGAAGCGGATATCGCCGGTATCGCCCGAATGATAACTGCGTGGCAGGCGGTTGGGCTGGCCATTGCAGCCACGAAAGAACATAAAGGTGGCGTTGAAGCCGGCTTGATCCAGCGCATGCAACAGGCCGTTGGCGTAGTGGGAATGCAGCGAACCTTCCAGCCCATGCAGGACCAGTACGCGCGGACCACCATTGTCGATCAGATGGGCCAGCTCCAGCGCGTCGCCATCGGGTAGTTCGATCATCTCGTGGCGCAGCGAAAGTGGGCAGCGCTTGCGAAACATCACCGGCCACAGCGTCTGGGCGTGTCCACCGGGCAGCCACCAGGCGGGCTGGAATGTTGGATCGGCGCTCATGGCTTGCGGTACAGGCTGGCATACAGGCCGTCGTTGCCGATCAGCTCGTCATGCCGGCCGTCCTCGACGATATGTCCGTCCTCGAACACCAGTACCCGGTCGGCCTGACGCACCGCGCTGAGGCGATGCGCAATGATGATAGTGGTGCGCTTGGCGAGGAATTCGGCCAGTGCTCGATGCAAGCGCGCCTCGGTGCTGGTATCCAGCGCCGAGGTGGCTTCGTCCAGGATCACCACAGCCGGATTGGCGAGGATCATGCGTGCCACGGCGAGACGCTGGCGCTGACCGCCGGACAGACGCACGCCGTTGCGTCCGAGACGGGTATCCAGCTGCGCCGGCAGGGCTTCGATGTCTGCCTTCAGTTGCGCGATCTCAAGCGCCTGCCATAGCGCTTCGTCCGGTATGTCGCGCCCCATGCCCAGGTTTATGCGCACGCTGTCGTTGAACAAGGCGGGGTGTTGTAATACCGTTGCGACGTGTTCGCGTACCACGTCCAGGCCGATCTGGCTGACCGGCGCGTCGTCGAAACGGATCTCGCCCCGGTCGGGGACATACAGGCCGAGAATCACGTTCACCAGGGTTGTCTTGCCGCCACCGCTGGCGCCGACGAAGGCGACCTTCTGCCCGGCGGGGATATGCAGCGACAGGTTTTTCAGCACCTGATGTCGGCCATCGTAGCTGAAGCTGACATCCTCCAGGCGCACGCTGACAGTGCGTTTCCCGAGAAACGGGTCGACCTTGCGCGGATAGACGGGTTCCAGCTCAATCTCCAGCAGCTGGTTGATGCGTTCTAGGGCGGCCTGGGCGGCATGCCATGCGTATTGCACGCCGAGCACCTCTTGCACCGGCGACATCATGTACCAGAGATAGGCATAGACCGCGAGCATCTCGCCGATGGTGAGACTGCTGTACAGCACCATGAACATGCTCGTGGCGCGAAAGATATCGAAGCCGAACAGGAACACCACGAACGACAGCCGCGCCGCCGCATCGCTCTTCCAGGCGAAGTTGGCCGAATGTTGGCGGATCTCGCCGGCCTGTTCGATGATGCGGCCGATATAGTGTTTCTCCCGGTTTGCCGCGCGGATCTGCTGAATCGCCTCCAGCGTCTCCTGAAGCGATTCCTGAAACAGTTGATAGGCGCTGTTCTCGCGTTTTTTCAACAGCTTGACCTTGCGCCCGAAACGCGTCGTCAGATAGATGACGAAGGGGTTCAGCAACAGGATGAACAATGCCAGTTGCCAGTGCATCCACAGCAGCACCGCAGCGGTGCCGACGATGCTCAGGACCGCGACGAGGAACTTGCTGGTGGAGACGCTGACAAAGGTGTCGATGGCATCCAGGTCGGTGACCAGGTGCGAGGCCACCTTGCCGGAGCCGAGGGTTTCGTATTCCTTCATCGAAACCCGTTCGAGGCGTTCCAACAGACGCTTGCGCATGCGGAAGATCACCTGCTTCGAAATACAGGTGAACTGCTTGGTCTGCCACACCCCGAGAACCAGCCCGGCCAGGCGCAACAACAAGGTCAAGACCAACACCGCGAGGATATACAGCGCCGGTCCATGCCAAGCCGGTGGGAAAAGCGCATTCATCAGGGTGACGGCCTTGCCGGGCTTGTTCAGCAATACCTCGTCGACTAGCAACGGAATCAGCAGTGGCACCGGTACGCTGACCAATGCGCCGAGGATGGCGATCAGGTTCGCCTTGATCAGCTCGGCGCGAAAGCGGGTCACCATCGTGACCAAGTGCCGCCAAGTATAGCGGGGCGGGGCGTCGCTGTCGGGTAGGCGGGGAACGCGTTCGGGCATGGCGTCCGTTGAACTCGCTTAAGCAAAGAAAGCGATTATGTCATACTGGCGGTTCACTCATTAGCGTAATCCTCTTGATGTCATATCCAAACAATGGCCCACGGGCTTTCTACTCCATCGTCATGCTGATGTTGACGTGTATTGTTCAAGCTGTCGTCGCGGGTGGCGGCACCCGGCTCGAAGGTCATATGACCCAGGGCGGGGTGCTGTTCGGTCGGACAGAACCCGGCAGCACGGTCCGGTTGGATGGCAAGCCCTTGAAGGTTTCGCCTGATGGGAACTTCATTCTTGGTTTCGGGCGTGATGCCAGGCAACGTCATGAGTTGACGATTCGTCATCCCGATGGACGCGACGAGAAGCGCCGCTTGCACGTAAAAGCGCGCCAGTACCGTATTCAGCGCATTGATGGCTTGCCGCCCCGCAAGGTCACGCCCCGCAGTAAGAAGGATCTGGCGCATATTCGCCATGATATCGCGCTGGTGAAGAAGGCCCGCCAGCGCATCGATGACAGGCTGGATTTCCTGCACGGTTTCAACTGGCCGGTAATCGGGCCGATAACCGGAGTGTATGGCAGCCAGCGGATACTCAATGGCAAGCGGAAAAGGCCGCATTATGGCGTCGATATGGCGCGTCCGGTCGGCACTCCGGTGCATGCGCCGGCTGCTGGCATCGTCACGCTTGCGGAGCCGGATATGTTCTATTCGGGCGGCACGGTGATCGTCGATCATGGCTATGGCTTGTCATCCTCCTTTCTGCACATGCGCAAGATCGATGTGAAAGTGGGTCAGCGGGTTGAGCAAGGCGATGTCATCGGTGAACTCGGGGCCACCGGGCGCGCCACCGGCCCGCATCTGGATTGGCGCATGAATTGGCTGACGCAACGTGTCGATCCGGCGCTGCTTGCTGGTCCAATGCCAAAGGAAAATTAGTGAAATCTAATGCACCATGATAAAATATATATATAGGTCTATTCAAACCCATACGGCGGGGGATGCACGCATGAAAAGCACACTGATGGTCATCGTTCTGCCGCTCGGGTTGATCGCCGCTCCGGCAATACAGGCGCTCGACCTGCTCGACGCCTATCAACTGGCCAGGAAGAACGATCCCACCATCCATATCGCGAAAGCGACCCGCGACGCGGCACTGGAGAACAAACCATTGGCGCGCTCGAGATTGCTGCCAGGCGTCAATCTTGGCGGCAATGCCAATCTGGTCAATTCCAGTTCGAAAAGCAGTATCTTCGGTAATCGCGATGAAACCTTTGGCCGCTACAACCTGTCGCTGAATCTGAAGCAGGTTCTGTACAACAAGGAATTCTGGGCGCAACTGGCCGCCGCCGATTACCAGGTGGCCAGCGCCGAGGCGGACTATGTGAGTGCGCGTCAGGATTTGATCATCCGTGTTGTTCAGGCTTATTTCGATGTACTGAACGCCCGTGACACGCTGGTGTTCTCGCGCGCCGAGAGGCAGGCGAACAAACGTCAGTTGGAACAGGCCCAACAGCGTTTCGATGTCGGCCTGATCGCGATTACCGACGTGCACGAGGCACAGGCGGGCTTCGATGCCTCGGTTGCGGCGGTCATCGCCGCCAAGAACGCCTTGGACAATGCCCATGAGGCGCTGCGCGAGATCATCGGTGATCTGAGCGACGACGAACTCGCGTCGCTGAAGAAGCGCATCGATCTGGTCAAGCCGGAACCGGGGGACATCGATGTCTGGAAGGATACTGCGCTGGAACAGAATCCGAATGTGATCTCGACGCGGAACAAGATGTTCGGGGCGCGCGAAAATGTCGAAGTGAAGCGCGCCGGGCACTACCCGACTGTCGATCTGGTGGGCCAATTGGGACTGGACCGCAGTGACAGCGAAACCGGTTCCGATTCCGACACCGCCAGTTTGGGCCTTCAGCTTGCCATGCCGCTGTATACCGGAGGCGGCGTTGCCGCCGCGACACGTCAGGCGGCGGCGCAATACCAAGCGGCGAAGGACGGTTTGGAAAAGGCGATGCGCGGCGCCACCCGTGGGGTGCGCGATGCCTATCGCGGCGTATTGTCCAGCATCAGCAGCGTGCTGGCCTTGAAGGCTGGCACGGTATCGGCGCAAAGCGCGCTGGATGCGACCGAGGCGGGATTCAATGTCGGTACGCGCACCTCGGTGGATGTACTGATCAGCCAGCGCCGGCTGTTCCAGGCGAATCGTGATTATGCCAAGGCGCGTTATGATTACCTCGTCAACACGCTGCGTTTGAAACGGGCTGCTGGCACCTTGTCGGAACAGGATCTGGAAGCCGTCAATCAATTGCTGAACACAGATGACTGATCGCGCCGACGACGGTTGCTCAATGGATATCGCAGACGGCCAGGATATTGATTTTCCTGTCAACCCAATTCAGAAATGTCCT
>JALSSX010000307.1 GCA_026984055.1 Sedimenticola sp.
TCCGGCGATCTACACCGCTGGCGCCTTCACCTTGCCCGTCGAGGTCATCACGATGACGCCGAAGGGCGATGCCATAAGATTACCCGATCTGCGCAAGGTCGCCGACAGTTTCATCAAACCTTACCTATTGAGCAAGACAGCGATCGGCAACGTCGAAGTATTCGGCGGCTACCAGAGTTCGATCAACATCCTACTCGATCCGCTGAAGGCGAAAAAATACGGACTCGACTTCAACAAGGTCGCGCAAGTCATCGGCGCAACCAACAAGGATATGCCACTGGGCTTCCTGAAGGGCAAGGATGGCTTCTATACCCTGACCTACTACGGCGACCATGCCGATGTCGCCGCCCTGCGCCAGACGCTGGTCGCGTCGAATGTGCGCCTCGGCGACATCGCCGATGTGGAATGGGGCTATAAGAAACGTTTCAGCGGCTACATGGGCAATGGCCACGAGGGCATCGCCCTGGCCATACAGCGCGCGCCGGGCGGTAGCGTGCT
Source organism: Sedimenticola sp. (assembly GCA_026984055.1). Classification (GTDB taxonomy): domain Bacteria; phylum Pseudomonadota; class Gammaproteobacteria; order Chromatiales; family Chromatiaceae; genus JALSSX01. The sequence goes on from JALSSX010000307.1 coordinate 499, forward strand.
GGATGTCAGCAAGGCCGCGCGCGCCGAGCTGGATACCCTGCGCGCCCATTATCCACGCATCGATTTCCAGATCAGCGATACGCAACGCGATCTGATCGAGACCGCCAATGCCAACATGTTGGAGGCGCTGCGCGACGCTATCGCCTATACCTTGATTGTGCTGTTGTTCTTTCTCGGTAACTTCCGCGCGATCATCGCCGCCGGACTGTCCATCCCGCTGGTATTCTTCGGGACGATGGCAGTCATCTACCTGATCGGCGGCGAGCTGAACATCGTCGTCTATACCGCCATCATCCTGGCGCTTGGCATGCTCGTCGACGACGCCGTCGTGGTACTGGAGAACATAGAACGCCATCTCGGCGAATTGAAGGAAGACCTGCATACCGCGATCGAGGAAGGTACCCGGGAGGTGTTGTCGCCCATCTTCGCCGGGACCATCGCGACCATCGTCATCATGTTCCCGCTGATGTTCGTCGGCGATTTTCCGCAACACATCTTCCGACCGCTGATCTCGACACTTATCATCGCGCTGCTGGTATCCTGGTTTCTTTCGATCACCTTCATCCCGAAGCTATCGGTCTACCTCTACCGCAACGGCACCGGAAAATACGCCATCGAGCGCGGCTTCGAGAAGCTCTACCAAACCACCATCGGGCGATTGATCTCACCCTATCTCGGCATTCTGAAATTCACTAACGGCCGCTTTCCGATGTGGCGCAAGTTGCTGCTGACGCTGGGTGTTGTCGCCCTGCTCGCGGTCAGCGTCAAGCACATCATGCCGCTGATCGGCAAAGACACCATGCCACCGATGGACACAGGCATCATCAAGGCGCGCGTGGTGTTCAGCGCCAACGACCGTGTCGAGGATGCCGAGACGCGCCTGCGGCCCTTTCTGGAATGGCTGCATCGCCAACCAGAAGTCAAGATGAGTTCGGTCGCATTCGGTTCCGAGGCCGGCGTTCTGTCGCTCGGCAGTGGTAATCTGCCAAGCGAGGCGACCATCACGGTGAACTGTGTCAACCGCTTCGAGCGGAAAAAATCCCTGTGGCGCATCGAAGATGAGATTCGCGACCAGTTGCACAAGCTGCCGGGTCTGAAGAGCGCGGATGTATTCGATTTCGGCGCCACCGCGATCAGCTCGATCAAGGCGCCGCTGGATGTGCGCATCAAATCCGGCGATTTCGAAAACCTTCCCGAGGTCGCCGGCAAGGTCGCCGAGGCGCTACAACCGATCCGTGGCCTGACCAGCGTATCCCTCGGCTGGGACAGTGGCTTCAGCGAGATTCAACTGGACATCGATACCAACAAGGCGCTCAGCCACGGCCTGACGCCAGCGGCGATCGCGCAACAGATACCCATCCGCGGGCAGGTGCTAGCGCTCAGCGGCAACCTGTCGTCGATGAGCACCCAATACGTGCGACTCTATCTGAAGGGACACGCGGGCGAGGACATCCACGCGCTGCGCGCGATGCTGATCCAGACACCGAACGGTGATGAGCTTCCTCTCGCCGAGGTTGCCAGGATCGGCCGTGACCTGACCCAGGCCAAGATCGAGCGCGATCAGATGCTCTACAGTATCGATGTCAGTGGCTATCGTTCCACCCGGCCGGTCACCCATCTTACCGACGACGCGATCGCAGCATTGAAAAAAGTCGATACCGATGGCTATGTCGTAACCCAGGAAGGCGACATCGTATCGCTGGACGACAGCTTCAAGCGCATGATCAAGGCGATCGGCACCGGCATCATCATCCTGACGTTGACATTGATCGTGATCTACCGCTCGGTGAAGCTCGGCTTGATCATGATCGTCGTGCTGCCGTTGTCGATGATCGGCGCGTCATGGGGCATGTTGCTGTTCGACAAGCCCAGTTGCATGCCCAGCCTGATCGGCATCCTGCTACTGTTCGGCATCATCATCAAGAACGCGGTACTGCTGGTGGATTTCTATCAGGATTTCCGTTTCCGCGAATCACCTTTCGCCAGTGCATTGGAAAGCGTGCGCGTGCGCTTCCGCCCGGTGATGATGACCGCCTTCGGCACCATCGCCGGCATGATTCCGATCGCGCTGGAGCAGGCCGTCGGCCTCGAACGCCTGTCGCCGCTCGCCGATGTCGCCGTCGGCGGCCTGATCGTCGGCACCCTGCTGACCCTGATCTATGTACCGATGTTTGCCTACGCCTTCGACAAGATGAAGGATTGAAGGTACCCGTGGCCCGGGGTATCATAGCTCCCGTCATGAAAGCCAGCCCGGAAACACATGAATCCTCCTGTCATGACTCGTGGCCCGGAAAGCATTGAAGACTCCACCTCATCTGCTCGATTTCCTCATCCAGGAATGGCTGCTGATCACAGCGGCCATTGGCTTGGTGATCACCTCGCTTCCGCTCGGTCGGGCACCGGTCTACACCACCAATGAGATCACGCCGATTTTTCTGCTGGCGGCGCTGTTCATCGCAGTGAAAGGGATAGAGAACAGTGGTTTCCTGGTCCGCTTGGGGCTGCGTCTGGAAAGGGGTAGACTGCTGCCGGTGAAGCTGGTAATCATCACCTTCGTGCTATCGATGGTCATGACCATCGACGTCAGTCTGGTGACCATGATCCCGCTGGTTTTGTCGCTGAACATCCGTCAGCGGGACCGTCTTGTGATCCTGGTGGCGCTGACCGCGCACGTGGGCGCCGCGCTGCTGCCATTCGGCACGCCGCAGAACCTGTTCATTTTCTCTTTCTATCGGATCGAGCCGTTGCGCTTCATTCGGGAGATCGCGCCGCTTTCATTCAGTCTGCTCCTGGCTATTCTGCTGGTCGCCCTGTTTACCGCTACCACGCGAATCACCAAAATAGCAATGAATACGTCTGTCGACATCCGCCGTGCATCCGTTCATGGCCTGTTGCTACTACTGGTGGTGCTCTGCGTACTTCGCATGCTGCATCCAGCGTTCGCCCTGCTGGCGGTCGTCTATCCACTGCTGTTCGACCGAGACAGCCTGCATATCGACTATGCTCTGCTGGCGACTTTTCTGTGTTTCATCGGTCTGGCCGGCAACATCGGTGAACTCATCAGCGCCGACCTCCAACATCCACATCATGTGTTTCTGCTGTCCGCGCTGTTCAGTCAGTTCATCAGCAATGTGCCGACGACTCTACTATTGACGCCGTTCACCGAGGAATGGGAAGCGCTGCTGTGGGGTACCAATGTTGGCGGTTTCGGCAGCCTGGTCGCCGCGATGGCCAACCTGATCACCTACAAGCTGTATGCCGCGCACCGCAATGGCGGCAACACAGCGGCATTCACCGTAAAGTTCGTACTTGCCGGTTATGTCACGGGTTTCATTGGCCTCGGGCTGTATTTTAGCATGAAGTCGATCGCCTGACCGCCAGCCGACGCCGCAAAGACGCCATTTCGCTGTCCGTTCCGGTCTGTCCACACGCATCACGAGGGCTTGCCCCGGATGGTGAAGGATTGCCCATGGTTCAGCCATGGGGTGCCCCGGGGCCTGATAACGCTAACAGGCTGTGTGCAGTACAAGGATGTACCACTATTTTCGATGACTGCAAGTCGTCGAAAATGAAGGAAGCGGGAAATCGTATTTTCCGGCTCCGTCGTTGAAAAAGTCCATGGAAAGACTTTTTCAACATCCTGCTAAATCCATGTATCCTGCTGAGACGCTTTTTCCAGCAAGGCGGAATGAGCGATGTGTCATGAGGCGACATGAACGAATGATAACGCCGCCGGGTGGAAAAGCGCCTCAGCCCAAAGGGATCCTTTCACGGCGCGCCCGCAGACGTATCGCAGGCACGCGATGGCCTACTTCCACGCTATCGAACGTCCAAATCCTTACGCATGCGCTCGAATTCGTCGTGATTGATCTCGCCCCGGGCATATCGTTCCTGGAGTATCTCCAGCGCGCTCTTCCCCTTGCCTGATGGGTTTCCGCCGCGACTCATCCCGACTTTCAGCAGCCACGAAACCAATACAATCAACAATATCCAGAACAACCACATGAACCCTCCAAAAAAACCATGGCCATGTTCGCCATACATCATGCCTGCCTCCCGATAGAATTTGAAAATACGTATTGCGCGCCGCCTACATTTGGACTCGTTTCAGTCGCAAGGCGTTCATAATCACCGATACCGAACTGAAGCTCATGGCCGCGGCGGCAATGATCGGCGACGACAGCAGGCCAAACGCCGGATATAACACCCCGGCCGCGACCGGCACGCCCAGCGAGTTGTAGACGAACGCGAAGAACAGGTTCTGGCGGATATTGCGCATGGTCGCGCGACTCAGCTTGCGCGCGCGCACGATGCCGCGCAGATCGCCCTTCACCAGGGTCACGCCCGCGCTCTCCATGGCGACATCGGCGCCGGCGCCCATGGCGATGCCGACATGCGAACGCGCCAGGGCGGGCGCATCATTGATGCCATCTCCGGCCATCGCGACGGTATGCCCTTCTTGTTGCAAGCGCTCGACGACCTCGGCCTTCTGGTCTGGCAAGACTTCCGCCTCGACGCGATCGATGCCGAGCTTGGATGCCACCGCCTCCGCGGTCACGCGGTTGTCACCGGTCAGCATGACCACCGCAACGTTCTCCGCATGCAGGTCGCGGATCGCCTGTTCGGTGGATGATTTGATCGGGTCCGCGACACCGATCAAACCAGCGGCCTGAGCGTCGATGGCGACGAACATCACGGTCTGACCCTCGCCACGCCCGGCCCGAGCCACCTCGGTCAGTTCACCGGGATCGATCTTCAGTCTCTCCATAAGCTTCAGGTTGCCCAGGGCGATTTCCCGGCCATCGACCCTGCCAATCACGCCATGCCCGGTGATTGATTCGAAGTCGTCGGTGGTCGCCAGTTCGATCCCCCGCTCCCCGGCGCCATGCACGATGGCCTCGGCCAGCGGGTGTTCGCTGGCGCGCTCGATGCTCGCGGCAAGGCGCAACACCTCGTTCTCGTCGAAACCCTCGGTGACGCGTACCGAGACCAGCTTGGGCTTGCCCTCGGTCAAGGTGCCGGTCTTGTCCACCACCAGCGTATCCACCTTCTCCATGATCTCCAATGCCTCGGCGTTCTTGATCAATACACCCATCATCGCGCCCTTGCCCGTGCCGACCATGATGGACATCGGCGTCGCCAACCCCAGCGCGCACGGACACGCGATGATCAGCACCGCAACCGCGTTGACCACAGCATGCGCCATGCGCGGCTCCGGCCCGAAGAAGCCCCACACGATCAGCGCCAGCACCGCGACCAGAATCACCACCGGAACGAAATAGCCGGCGACCACGTCGGCCAACTTCTGAATCGGCGCGCGCGAGCGCTGCGCCTCGCTGACCATCTTGACTATCTGTGACAACAGGGTATCGGCGCCCACCTTTTCAGCACGCATCAGCAGACTGCCGGTGCCGTTCAGCGTCGCGCCGATCAACCTGTCGCCCACGGTTTTCTCGACTGGAATCGCCTCGCCGGTGACCATGGATTCGTCAACAGCGCTGCCGCCCTCGGTGACCACGCCGTCGACCGGAATCTTCTCGCCGGGACGCGCGCGCAGGATATCGCCGGGCATCACGTGTTCCAGCGGCACATCCTCTTCGCTGCCATCAGCGCGCACGATGCGCGCGGTATTCGGCGCCAGACCGAGCAACAGCTTGATCGCCGCATTGGTGTTGCCACGCGCGCGCAGTTCCATCACCTGCCCGAGCAGCACCAGCGCGGTGATCACCGCCGCCGCCTCAAAATACACCGGCACGGTACCGTCCGCATGCAGCATGCGCGGCGGGAATATCGATGGAAACAACAGCGCGATGACGCTATAGCCCCAAGCCACCGCAACACCCAGGCCGATCAGCGTGAACATATTCAGGTTGCG
>JALSSX010000308.1 GCA_026984055.1 Sedimenticola sp.
TATCCTCGCGGATGTGCTGACCGGGCATCTCGGCGTGAGGAACATCAGCGCGATCCTGCCAGATCTCATCCGGGTGCTTCCCGAGCCTGTCTAGGCCCAGGGTGAGATTCCGGTCGTATTGAAGCACCGCCGCCAAGTGATGCGGCCCTGTCCGAGGGATCCCATTGCCTGCCACCGATGTCCGGAACCCGCTGATCGCCGCGTTGCTTGAGCGGCTCGCCGCCAATCATGGCGGGGAGTCGCCGCGCCTGATCGAGACACATATCTCATGGGTGCTGCTCGCCGGGGAGCGTGCCTACAAGATCAAGAAACCACTGGATCTGGGTTTCCTGGATTTCTCTACACTGGAAAAGCGGCGTTTCTTCTGCGAGGAGGAATTGCGCCTGAACCGTCGATTGGCGCCGGACTACTATCTCGCCGTTGAGCCGATCAGCGGCACGCTCGATGCGCCTGAGATCGGCGCTTCCGGTGAAGCCATCGAATACGCCGTTGAGATGTGGCGTTTCCCCGATGGCAGCCATCTGGATGACCGGCATCCACGCGCGGTATGGTTTGATGCCTTCGCCGTGCTGATGGCCGATTTCCACCAGCGAATCGCGCGCGCCGCGCCCGACAGCCATTTTGGTCGGCCCGATGCCGTCCACCAAGCGACGCGCGAGAATTTTGCCCGACTGTTCGCCTCCACCGTCGTGGCCGATAGCGCGGATTTGCTGAAGGGGCTACGTGACTGGAGTGAAGCCGAGTTCGAGCGCTTGCGGCCCGCGATCGTCCAGCGTCGCGCCGACGGATTCGTGCGCGAGTGTCATGGCGACCTGCACCTGGGTAACATGGCTTGGGTGGATGGCAAGCCGTTGGTGTTCGACTGTATTGAGTTCAATCCCAATCTGCGCTGGATCGATATCATCAGCGAGATCGCTTTTTTGGTAATGGATCTGCGCGCCCGTCGCTGGCCGACCTTCGCCGCGCGTTTTCTGAACACTTGGCTGGAGGCCATTGGTGACTATGCCGGTGTCGCTTTGCTGCGCTTCTACCTGGTGTATCGTGCCCTGGTGCGAGCTAAGGTCGAGGCCATCCGCGCCATGCAAGCCGATACCGACGAAACCGTTCGGAACGGCGCACATGCCGCCGCGTTGCGCTATATCCATTTGGCGCATGCCTTCGGTCAGCCCGGGAAAGCTTGTCTGATCTTCACGCGTGGTCTGTCCGCCTCTGGTAAGACGACTTTGTCACGGCCGCTACTGGAACGTCTGGGTGCAATTCGCATCCGCTCGGATATCGAGCGCAAGCGTCTGTTCGGTTTGCGCGCGGAAGACAGTGGCGCGGCTGCGATTGGCGAGGGAATTTATTCAGCGTGGGCCGGCCAGCGTACCTATGCCCGTTTGCTGGAACTGGCCGGCGGGGTGCTGCGCGCGGGTTATCCGGTGATTGTGGATGCCGCTTTTCTCGATGCCGCGCGGCGTGCGCCGTTTCGCGAGCTGGCCAGAGCCATCGGGGTGCCCTGGGTGATTCTGGACTTCGATGCGTCGGCCGATACCCTGCGGCGGCGTATCCTGCAGCGCCGGGGTGACGCCTCCGATGCGGATCTTGAGGTACTGGAACATCAACTCGCCACGCGCGCCCCGCTGAACGACGATGAAATAGCGCATGCCATGCGTATCGATACCGAACGGCCGTTCGATGTCGATGCGCTCGCGAGGCGTATCCAAGCCTTGCCTCCGGGTCGCTGATCGACCACGGCTTCAGACTGTGTGCCGACGGCGAATCCACGTCTCAATGCCGTACCGGCTTTTTCGCCAGCTTGCGCTGCAGTGTGCGTCGGTGCATGCCGAGTTGGCGGGCGGTGGCGGAGATGTTGCCATGGTTCTCCAACAACACGCGTTGCAGGTATTCCCATTCGAGGCGTTTCGGTGATGGCGAGGTCTCGGGTGGTGGAACCTGGGCGTCGCCTTCGTTGCTGTCGAACGCGGCGACGATCTCGTCGACAGCGGCGGGCTTGGTCAAGTAATGCATCGCACCGAGTTTGATCGCTTCGACGGCTGTCGCGATGCTCGCGTAGCCGGTTAGGATCAGGATACGCGTTTCCCGCGACGCGGTGCGCAGGATGCGCGTCATTTCCAGGCCGGATTCGTCGCCGATGCGCAGATCGACGATCGCGTGGCTGAAAGCATTGTTCCGCAGCAAGTCACGTGCCGCGCCGATATTCAACGCGATAAGTGTATCGAATCCGCGCCGTTTCAAGGTGCGTGACAATATGTCGCAGAAGGCTTCGTCGTCGTCGATGATTAGCAGGTGCCGTTCAGTCATGGTTTTCCGCCAATGGGATATGGATTTCGGTGAGGGTGCCGCCGCCATCGCGTTCGTGCAACAGCACTTCGCCACCGAGACGCTGGATGGTGGTATAGGCGAGAAACAAGCCAAGCCCCAGCCCTTGCGGGTTAGTCTCGCTGGCGCCGGCGCGTAGCCCGCCGGGGCCACGGTCGGCGATCGTCAGGCGCAGTTTCCGGGGTTCGCAATGCGCGTGTAGCTCGATATCCTCGGGTGATGCATCGGCGGCATTGTCGAGGACGTTGCCGATTGCCTGGCGCAAGGTTTCGTCGGCCAGAAGTCGCGCGCCATTGGTGCCGCGTGGTGTCCGGACATGCAGGTGGGCCGCCGGGCGCCGCCGCCGCCATGCCAAGGTCAGTTGGTCGAGAAACGCGTTGGCCGGCATGATGCGCCCGCTGTGTGCCTGCATCTCGTTGTTGGAGGACGCCGACAGCACCGATAGCGAGGTCTTGCAGCGTTGTACCTGTTGCGCGATCAGCTGAAGCTGCTCGTGTAGACCGGGATGCCCGGAGGCTGGATAGTCTTCGCCAATCTCTTCGGTTAACAGCGCGATGGTCGCCAGTGGCGTGCCCAGTTCGTGCGCGGCGCCGGCCGCCAGGGCGCCCAGGGCGACGACGCGTTCGTTTTGCAGGGCCTTTTCGCGCGCCAGCGCCAGCGCCCGGTCGCGCTCGCGCAGGCTGTTGGCCAGGCGACCGATGAAGTAGGCGAACAAGACTGCGCTGAGGACGAAGCCCAGCCACATGCCTTGAATGTGCAGGTTGAAGCCGCTCATCTGGTGGCCCATGTGGCTGCCCGGCAGGGGGATATACCAGAACATCAGCAGGGAATAGCAGGCGACCGTCAGCGCGACCATCATCCAGGCATGGCGGCGAGGCAGGGCGGTCGCGGTGATCACCAGGGGGAACAGATAGATCCAAACGAAGGGGTTGGTCGCGCCGCCGGTGTGGTAGAACACGATGGTCAGCGCCGCGATGTCCGGCAGCATCCGCGCGAAGAAGAGTCCGGGTCCGCCGGGCAGGCCGGATTTCAGCCGCCACCAGCTCCATAGGTTCCATAGGCCGAGCGCCACCAGAGTCAACGCCAGCGGCGGCAGATGGATCGGGTAATGCAGGCCCCAGGCGAGCACGGCCAGAGCGATGCCCTGAATGGCGATCTCGATGTTCCGCAGGCGAATCAGATCGCGCATTGCGCCATCGAGGGTGTGCGCGGCGGAATCGTCGATGGAGATGGTGGCTGCTTGCATGCTCGGTGTTGCTTGATGACGGTTATGCCAGCCGAGTATAGCCGCGGTCGACGTTACCTTGGAATGCTCGCGCGGCTGCGACAAAATGCCACATCCCCAAGCTTGGTGATTCTTCCTAGAATACGCTCAAATTCTGGGGGAGAGTTACAGTGCGGAAGAAAATCTTAACCTTGGGTATCCTGTGTGCCGTGAACGGCGCATCGAGTGCCGCGGAGACGGAGTCTCTGCCGATCCTGCGGGTCGAAGGTCGGGCCGAAAGCGATTTCAATGTGCATCGCGTCACGCCGGAGACACAGGCCTATGTCCCGGCCGACACGGCAATGATGCTGGGGAAGGTGCCGGGCGCCAATGTGAATAAGAACGGCGCGTTGACCGGCATCGTACAATACCGCGGCATGTTCGGTACGCGAGTGAACGTCCAGCTCGATGGTCTGAATGTCGCGCCGGCCGGTCCGAACTGGATGGATCCGCCGCTGAGCAACATCCCGAGCCAGTTTCTCGATAGCCTTACGGTGGTGCGTGGCGTTTCGCCAGTCAGTGCCGGTAGTGAAACCATCGGCGGAACGGTTTCGGCGAAGTCGAAACGGATTCGCTTCGGTGATTCCGGCGCCTTCGAGGCCAGTGGCGAATTGCTCGGTGGCTATGAGTCGGCTAATGATGGCTGGTCCGCGGGCGCCTTGCTCGGTACCGCGAACCAACGTCAACGCATACAGTTTCAGGGCAGTTGGGACGATGCCGATAATCTGCGCGCCGGCGAAGGTGACGAATTGATTCCCAGCGGCTATCGGCGCAAGAGTTGGGCATTGGGTTACGGCGCGCGCAAGGGCGCGCATGTCGTCGATGTCACCTACCAACACAATCGGGTCGACGATTCCGGCACCCCCGCCCTGCCGATGGATATCGTCTTCCTCGATGGCGATCTGTACAACCTGGAATATGCTGGCAGTCTGGGTATCTTCGAGCTGGAGGGCAGGCTTCACTACCAGGCGACGGACCATCGCATGGATAACTACTCCCAGCGCGCGCCGATGCGCATGGCCAATGGCATGGCGATGCGCCGCTTTGCGACGACCGATTCGAGCGACTGGGCCTGGGATCTACGCGCCTCTACCGACATGGCGGGGGGGCTGTTAAGTTTTGGCGTCGATGGCTGGCTGGCCAGGCACGGCGCCGATATCTTCAGCCCGGACAATGCTGGCTTTCATGTCGAGAATTACAAGGATATCGAGCGCGATCGCCTGGGACTGTTCGGTGAATGGGAAGGCGAATTCGGCAAGGGCTGGAATCTGCTTGCGGGCCTGCGCTATACCCATGTGCATTCCGATGCGGGGGCGGTGTCGGCGCAAGGCCTGGGCATGACGCAGCCACTGGTCGATAATCTGGTGAGCGGCTTCAATAGCGGCGACCGTTCCCGGGACGACGATATGCTCGATCTCGCGGTCAAGCTCGGTCGTGCGTTGTCCGAGACGACTACGGTAGAGCTGGGTCTGGGCATCAAGAATCGCGCGCCGAGCTATCAGGAACGTTATCTCTGGCTGCCGCTGGAGTCGACGGCGGGCCTGGCTGACAGGCGCACCTATATCGGTAACCCTGATCTCGATCCGGAAACCGCTTACCAGATCGATCTCGGCTTGAACTGGAAAGGCCACGGCGCCTATCTTACTCCGCGCATCTTCTACAAGCGGGTAAACGATTTTATTCAAGGCACACCGTTGACCGAAGGCGCGGCGCCAAGCTATCGGCGGCGTGTGGGTAATGCGATAAAAGGTAACAATTTCTGCACCGACAACCCGGGCGCTCCGTTCTGCGTACCGCTCCGGTTCACGAATGTCGATGCGGAATTTCAAGGGTTTGACGCCGGCTTCGGCATGAGGTTCAACCCGCATTGGTCCGTGGATGGCAGCATCAGCTATGTGCGTGGCAAGCGCCGTGATATCAGTGACAACCTGTACCGTATTGCCCCCCTCAATGGTACCTTGGCACTGAGTTACCGCCGGACGAATTGGTCGGTGACGACCGAGGGCGTGTTCTATGCGGCGCAAGATGATGTATCGAAAACCAATGCGGAACAGGCGACGCCAGGATATGGCATCGTGAATCTCCTTGGCAGCTATCGGATCGGGAACGACCTGATGGTGTATGCCGGCGTCAACAATCTCTTCGATCGCCGCTATTCCGACCATCTGGCTGGCTACAATCGCGTATCCGCCGATGCGAATGGTGAACCGTCCGATCTGGCGGTGGGTGAGCGGATTCCCGGCGCGGGGCGTAGTCTGTTCATTCGCGCGGCGCTGAAGTTCTAGCAGGCTGTTGAAAAAGTCCTTCCATGGACTTTTTCAACAACGGAACCGGGAAATGCGATTTCCTGGTTTCTTCATTTCAATGACTTGCAGTCATCGAAAATGGCGGTACCTCCCTGTAGCGCACACAGGCCGTTGAAAAATGCCATTTTTCAGCGGCCTGCTAGCCCGGATTTCTCACCGGGTCGCGTAGCGAAGCCGCTCAAGGGGTGTGATGGCTGGCATTCGCGACCGAGGGTCGCGCAGGCGTAGCCGACACTACGTCGAGCAGCCCGACCGAGTGAATGCCAGTCAGGGCGCAGCATTGGGCGGTCGCAGTAGTGAACGGGTGAGAAATCCGCTAGACAAGATTCGTCGTGGATTCAAGGGGCAAGCGAGGACTCGTCAATTCGGTGAGACATGCGGGCTGGCGCGAGGTCGGTTGCCCGTAGTTTGTCCGCGGGAACGCCGTGAATACATTCCCGTGGGTTT
>JALSSX010000309.1 GCA_026984055.1 Sedimenticola sp.
AAAAGAGGACATTTCTGAATTGGGTTGACACGCCGAGACAAGCCGCTCAAGGCCGCTGCTGGCGCGCCCACGAGACGATACCATTGGCATCCATCGCACCGGACATCCGCGCGACCTCCCGACCACCCTGAAACAACATCAGCGTCGGAATGCTACGGATACCCAGTTGCGCGCCGAGCTGCTGGGCCTCTTCGGTATTGACCTTCAGCAGACGCATCCCAGGTTCCAACTGGCCTGCGGCCTGAGCGAACGCCGGCGCCATCATCCGACAGGGTCCGCACCAGGGCGCCCAGAAATCCACCAGCAGCGGAATATCGTTGCGGCTCAGGTGCTTCTGGAACCACGTTTCATCCACCTCCTGCGGCTTGCCATCGAATAGCAACTGATGACACTTGCCACATTTGCCATCGCGGCTGCCAGCGACGAGGCGCGCACCATCCAATCGATTCACCGCGCCACAATGGGGGCACACGACATGCACTTTGTCCGTCACATTCGTTTCCTCTTGAAATTTTATTCGTTGCTAATATATGTGGCCTGAAAGCAAGAATTCAAATAGCCCGGAGCAACGGAGAACATGAGCGATTCCCCCTACATATTCAACGTCGGCAAACAGAATTTCGACCAAGTGGTTATCCAAGGTTCCCGTGATAGACCGGTATTGGTCGACTTCTGGGCCAGTTGGTGCGCGCCCTGCCAAGCATTGATACCATTGCTCGGCGGACTCGCCGAGGACTATCACGGCGCCTTCCACCTGGCCAAGGTGAATACCGAGGAGAACCAGGATCTGGCGATGGAGTATGGCATACGCAGCATCCCGGCAGTAAAGCTGTTCAAGAACGGCGAGATCGTCGACGAGTTTGCCGGCGCACTGCCGGAAGCGGAGATACGCGCGTTTCTGGACAAGCATATCGAGCGCGAATCGGAAGGCATTGCCAGACGGGCGAAGGATCGGCTGGCCAAGGGAGATGTCGAGCAGGCGCTGGAACTGGCGCGCCAGGCGTTGGCAATGGACCCCATGCACCCAAAAGTCGTCGCCAGCGCCGCGCATACACTCGCCACCGCTGGCGACACACAGTCGGCACGTGACGCCATCGAAAAGCTGCCGCCATTGAACCAAGAGGAAGCCGAGGTTCGATCCGTGCTGACCGAACTGGAACTTCGAGAGGCCCGGGACAACCTGCCTGACGCGGACGACCTGAGACAACGCCTGGACGCGGCGCCGGACGACAGCGAAGCGCGCTTCCAGTTAGCGCAACGCCTGGCCGCCGATGGTCACGCCGAGGAAGCGCTGGAGCAACTGCTGACGCTGATGCGCGAGGATAAGAACTGGAACGATGGCGCCGCTCGCAAGATGATGCTGAAACTGTTCGACACCCTGGGGGACGACCCGCTGGTAGCGCGCTATCGCGGCAGAATAGCGAATCTGCTGCACTAGCCCGGATTTCTCACCGGGTCGCGTAGCGAGGCCGCTCAAGGTGGTGTGATGGCTGGCGTTCGCGACCGAGGGCCGCGCAGGCGTAGTCGACACTACGTTGAGCCGCCCGACCGAGTGAACGCCAGTCAGCGCGCCGCATTGGGCGGTCGCAGTAGTGAACGGATGAGAAATCCGGGCCAGGAGCCTGTCGGTCGTCTGTGATTCAGCCGCGGGATGTCCAGGAACAAACCACGAGGACGTATGGCCGCGGCATTCCCGCAGCCGGACTTGGGCAACCGACCACGTACTTTCATGCCATGGTAAACGCGCCCTCGATACGATCCAGCGCCTTCTCCAGCATCGCCATGCTGGTTGCGATCGACAGCCGGATATGTCCGCCGAGTCCGAAGGCCGCGCCGGGCACCAAGGCCACGTTGGCCTTTTCGATCAGATACTCGGCCAACGCCATATCGTCATCGACACCCGGTAGCTTGCGCAGCGCATCGACGACACGTGGGAAGCAGTAGAAGGTGCCGTCGGACGGCAGGCAATCGACACCAGGAATTGCGTTCAGGCGATCCACGACATAGTCATGCCGCTCCTTGAACGCCTTCAACATGGTCGCGATGCAGTCCTGTGGACCGTTCAGCGCCTCGGTGGCGGCGGCCTGCGAGATAGATGCGGGATTCGACGTGCTCTGTGATTGAATCTTTTTCATCGCCTTGATGATTTCCGCCGGGCCGCCGGCGTAGCCGATGCGCCAGCCTGTCATCGCGTAGGCCTTGGAGACACCATTCAGCACCAGGGTGCGATCGGCCAAGTCAGGACAGGCCATCAAAATATTGCTGAAGGACTCGTCCGCCCACAGGATATGCTCGTACATATCATCGGTGGCAACGATAATATTCGGCTGACGCATCAACACTTCGCTCAGCGCTTCGAGTTCGGCGTGGGTATAGGCCATGCCGGTCGGGTTCGATGGACTGTTGATGACGAACAACCGAGTACGCGGCGTGATCGCCGCTTCGAGCTGTTCCGGAGTGATCTTGAAGTGCTGCTCAGCGCCGGCATCAACGATCACCGGCTTGCCGTTGGCGAGCAATACCATATCGGGATAAGACACCCAGTACGGCGCCGGGATGATGACCTCGTCACCCGGATTCAACAGCGCCTGCGCCAGATTGTAAAAACTCTGCTTGCCGCCGGACGAAACCAAGATCTGATCCGGCGCGTAGTTCAGGTCATTATCACGCTGGAACTTGTCGATCACCGCCTGTTTCAGCTCCGGGGTGCCATCGACGGCCGTATAGCGCGTCTTGCCATCGTGAATCGCCTGGATCGCGGCGGCCTTGATATGATCCGGGGTATCAAAATCCGGCTCGCCGGCGCCCAGTCCGATGATATCGCGGCCGACGGCGCGCATCTCGGCGGCGCGCGCGGTGATCGCCAGCGTGGGCGAGGGTTTGACGGAATTCACACGGTCGGAAAGTTTCACGGACATAAGGACTTCCATGGGGCTGGGTAACAATGAAATCTGCGCGCCACGCGCGTGGTTATCATGACACGCCCCGCCCCCCGACACAATCGAGACCGCCTCGGCCGAGACGTTACCCCGGCAAGCCACGCTTACGATGCCATTCTCATCATCGATCACATCCGCATTTCCGCCGACATCGCCATACTCGCCAAACGCTCCACCGGCAATAAAACACGCCTATCCTCTTAACAGGCAGTGTGCGGTACCGGAATGTACCGCCATTTTCGATGACTGCAAGTCATTGAAATGAAGGAACCGGGAAATCGCATTTTCCGGTTCCGTCGTTGAAAAAAGTCCATGAAAGGACTTTTTCAACATCCTGCCAAATAGGCTTGGACCTCGCAATGGATGCAATCCACTCCCTCCTGAGCGACAATGAACCTCACTCGGTTCAACCTCAACCCAGCGGGTGTCCTCGCGGCGCCGAACCAGACACGATGTCATGATGAACAGCCCCGACCACGACGTTTTTCAACTCGTCTCGCGCTTCCAGCCCAGCGGCGATCAGCCCGAGGCGATCGCACGCTTGGTCGAGGGGCTGAGCGACGGCGAGGCCGGCATGACCCTGCTCGGTGTGACTGGCTCGGGCAAGACTTTCACCGTGGCTAATGTCATCCAACAGGTACAGCGGCCGACGATGATCATGGCGCCCAACAAGACGCTGGCCGCGCAGCTCTATGGCGAGATGAAGGAGTTCTTCCCACGCAACGCGGTGGAGTACTTCGTTTCCTATTACGACTATTACCAGCCCGAGGCCTATGTGCCGTCTTCCGACACCTTTATCGAAAAAGACGCCTCGGTGAACGATCATATCGAGCAGATGCGCCTGTCGGCGACCAAGGCCCTGCTGGAACGGCCCGACACTATCATCGTCGCCACCGTCTCGGCGATCTATGGCCTGGGCGACCCGCGCGCCTATCTCAGTATGGTGTTACACCTGGATCGCGGCGACCGCATCGACCAGCGCGGCCTGTTGCGGCGGCTTGCCGAACTGCAATACAAGCGCAACGATGTCGAGCTGGCGCGCGCCACGTACCGCGTGCGCGGCGATGTGATCGACGTGTTTCCGGCCGAATCCGAGGGCGAGGCATTGCGTATCGAGTTGTTCGACGACGAGATCGAGCAACTGTCGCTGTTCGATCCGCTGACTGGCGAAGCATTACAGCGTCTGCCGCGTTTCACCATCTATCCAAAATCCCACTATGTGACCCCGCGCGAGACCCTGCTGAAGGCGGTCGACGCGATCCGCGACGAATTGAAGGAACGCCTCGCTCGACTGCGCGACAACAACAAGCTGCTCGAAGCCCAACGACTGGAACAGCGCACCCAGTTCGACATCGAGATGATCATGGAGCTGGGCTACTGTTCCGGCATCGAGAACTACTCACGCTATCTGTCCGGGCGCGGACCCGGCGAATCGCCACCGACCCTGTTCGACTATCTGCCCGACGACGCCCTGCTGGTGATCGACGAAAGCCATGTCACCGTGCCGCAGATCGGCGGCATGTACCGGGGCGATCGCGCGCGCAAGGAGACCTTGGTCGAATACGGCTTCCGCCTGCCGTCGGCGCTGGACAACCGGCCATTGCGCTTTGATGAATTCGAGGCGCGTGCGCCGCAGACCATCTACGTCTCGGCCACCCCGCGCGACCACGAGATCGAACACTCCGGCGCGGTGGTCGAACAGGTGGTGCGCCCGACCGGGCTGATCGATCCGGAAGTCGAGGTACGCCCGGCCACCACCCAGGTCGACGATGTATTGTCCGAGATCCATCTGCGCGTCGCCGCTGGGGAGCGCATGCTGATCACCACCCTGACCAAGCGCATGGCCGAGGATCTGACCGACTACCTCACCGAACACCAGGTCCGCGTGCGCTATCTGCATTCGGACATCGACACCGTGGAACGTGTCGAGATCATCCGCGATCTGCGCCTGGGTGAATTCGACGTACTGGTCGGCATCAACCTGCTGCGCGAGGGGCTGGACATGCCCGAGGTATCGCTGGTAGCCATCCTCGACGCCGACAAGGAGGGTTTTCTACGCTCGGAAGGCTCGTTGATCCAGACCATCGGCCGCGCCGCGCGCAACGCCAACGGCAAGGCAATCCTCTATGCCGACAAGATTACCGGCTCGATGGAACGCGCCATCGGCGAGACCAACCGCCGGCGCGAGAAACAGATCGCCTATAACGAGGAACACGGCATCACGCCGACCACGGTGCGCAAAAGCGTCGCCGATATCCTCGAAGGCGCCACGCCAGGCGTGCCGGGTAGAGGGCGCCGCCTCGCCAGGATGGTGGATGCGGACACGCCGGACTATGCCAGCATGACGCCAAAGGAGATCATCCAACGCATCTCCGAATTGGAGACCCGCATGTACGAACACGCGCGCAACCTTGAATTCGAGGAAGCCGGCCGGCTACGCGACCAAGTGAAGGCGCTGCGCGAAGCCAGCTTGGTGACGTAACCGGAGGCCACGCGCCCATGCGGTGCGCCAGACCCTATCACATCAGTCGCTCGGCGGGCATTGATGCTCACGAACCGAAAAACTCGGAATATCGGCCTTGCCGATGTATATCAACAAGCTTCCGACAAACAGAAAGAAGAAGATACCCGCGATAAAGCTGGCGCTCACCGGATGGCCCATGCCCAGTTCCCGCGCCTTGAGATACAGAAACAGCACGCAGATGATGGCAGCGACAAAGCTGAGCGCTCCACTGACCAGCGCGGTTTTTTGCAAGAAGCCTTTTCGGGATTTCATCGATGCGTATCTGCCTGGACAACGTAAGGAGGCCATGAGTATATCGTCACGGCCAGCCAAACGTCGGAATAATCGCACGCACACCGCATCCGACGTTCGACTCGCCGTGACGCCAATACCGGCGGAGCTTTCACCGCCCCCGCGATTCAGGCGAATCCATCACCCCCATGGCGAGACGTTCCATCTCCCTACCCTGCCGCAATAGAAAATCCAGGAAAGTCTGGCTGACCAAGGACAGCTTGCGTCCCTTCAGATGCACCGCATACCAACGACGGAACAGCGGGAACCCCTCCACGTCCAGGATCGCGACATGATCACCGGCGAGCTCCAGGCGCAGATTGTGACGCGACAATACCGAAATACCCAGGCCCGCCATGACGGCTTGCTTAATCGCCTCGCTGCTACCAAGTTCCATGTAGGGTTGAATCGCCAGGCCCTGCTCCGCGAACAAGCGTTCGACGGCAAGACGCGTCCCGGAACCGGCCTCGCGCACCAGAAAGCGTTCCTCGCTCAGTTGCCGCAAGGTGATCGAGTGACCTTCGGTCAATGGATGATTTGGATTCGCGACCACGACCAGCTCATTATCGATGAACGGGTACGCCTCCACCTCCAGTTCCACTGGCACCAGCCCCATGATCAGCAAGTCGTCTTCCTTGGACTTGAGACGTTCGAGCACGCGTGAACGGTTAGTCACTTTCAGCATTGGCGTTACCTCGGGGTATTCCTTGATGAAGGCGCCGAGCAGGTGAGGCATGAAATACTTGGCGGTGGTGATGACAGCGATGCGCAACGGCCCCTTGACCACGCCTTCGAGCGCGGCCGCCGATTCTCCCAACGCGACCATTGCGCTAAGGATATTCCGCGCCGAGGCATGAACCTCCTCGCCGACCGGGGTGGGATAGAGCCGCTTGCCCACTTTTTCGAGCAACGAGTGCCCTATCGTCTCACCGAGTTTTTTCACCTGCATCGAGACCGTCGGCTGGGTCAGATGCAACGCCTCCGCCGCACGGGTATAGCCTTCCAGGCGCACCACAGCCTCGAAGATCTGTAGCTGGCGCAAGGTAACATGGCGAATCAGGTTTTCAGCGGTTGAAAATGTCATAGATAAATATCTATCTGTAATATCGAAAATATCGATTTTACTTTATACCTATGTGTCCGAATAATGTCCACCCACGCGGTCGTCAACGCGCCGCAACTTACATTTCAATCACTGGAGAACACCATGGCCAAGACCTATGACGCGGGTGTCAAAGAATATCGCGAAACGTACTGGATGCCTGACTACACCCCAAAGGAAACAGACATTCTGGCCTGTTTCAAGGTAACACCGCAGGATGGCGTTCCGCGCGAAGAAGTCGCGGCGGCGGTCGCAGCGGAATCCTCCACCGGCACCTGGACCACGGTATGGACCGACCTACTGACCGACCTCGACTACTACAAGGGCCGCGCCTACGCGATCGAGGACGTACCCGGCGACGACACCTGTTTCTACGCCTTCATTGCCTACCCGATCGATCTGTTCGAGGAAGGATCCGTGGTCAACATCATGACCTCGCTGGTCGGTAATGTGTTCGGCTTCAAGGCACTGCGCGCGCTGCGCCTTGAGGATATCCGCTTCCCAATCGCCTACGTAATGACCTGTAACGGTCCGCCGCAGGGCATTCAGATGGAGCGCGACATCCTGAACAAATACGGACGTCCACTGTTGGGCTGCACCATCAAACCGAAACTGGGTCTGTCGGCGAAGAACTACGGCCGCGCTTGTTATGAAGGTCTTCGTGGCGGCCTGGATTTCACCAAAGACGACGAGAATGTCAACTCCCAGCCCTTCATGCGCTGGCGTGCCCGCTTCGACTTCGTCATGGAAGCGATTCAAAAGGCCGAGGCAGAGACCGGCGAGCGCAAGGGACACTATCTGAATGTCACCGCGCCGACCTCCGATGAAATGATGCGCCGCGCCGAATACGCAAAAGAGATTGGCGCGCCAATCATCATGCACGACTACATCACCGGCGGCTGGTCCGCGAATACCCAGCTGGCGCAATGGTGTCAGAACAATGGCATGTTGCTGCACATTCACCGCGCGATGCACGCCGTGCTAGACCGCAACCCGCACCATGGCATCCACTTCCGCGTGCTGACCAAGATTCTACGTCTGTCCGGCGGCGACCACCTGCATTCCGGCACCGTTGTCGGCAAGCTGGAAGGCGACCGCGACGCAACCCTGGGCTGGATCGACATCATGCGGGATTCCTACATCAAGGAAGACCGCTCGCGCGGCATCTTCTTCGACCAGGATTGGGGCGCGATGCCAGGCGTCCTACCGGTCGCCTCCGGTGGCATCCACGTTTGGCACATGCCGGCGCTGGTCAACATCTTCGGTGATGATTCCGTCCTCCAATTCGGCGGCGGCACCCTGGGTCATCCATGGGGCAACGCCGCCGGCGCGGCCGCCAACCGTGTCGCGGTCGAAGCCTGTGTCGAAGCCCGCAACATGGGCCGCGAGCTGGAGAAGGAAGGCAAGGAGATTCTCACCGCCGCCGCCAAGCACAACCCCGAGCTGGCCGCCGCGATGGAAACCTGGAAAGAGATCAAGTTCGAGTTCGACACCGTCGACAAACTCGACGTTTCTCACAAGTAAGCACCGTCATGAAAGTCGCCTGTGGTTCGGCCGCAGGGTCCGAGGCAAAGGTACTGGGGATGCATCCGGCATTTCCAGCATGATCCACTTCCCCTCAGGTTATGTCGAGGCCAAGCCCATAGGGACGTGTTCACGACGTTCCCTCAGACGAATCACAGGCAACTCACTACGTACTTCCACACCGTAATCAGGAACAGAAACATGCAAGATTATCAATCAAGTCTGAGTGACCCTTCCAGCCGCAAGTTCGAGACCTTCTCCTACCTGCCGCCATTCACAGCAGAACAGACCCGCAAGCAGATCGAATACATTGTCAGCAAGGGCTGGAACCCCGGCATCGAGCACACCGAGCCGGAAAACGCCGGCGGCCACTACTGGTATATGTGGAAACTGCCAATGTTCGGCGAAACCGATGTCGACGCCATCCTGAAAGAGGTGGAAGCCTGCCACACGGCGCACCCCAAGAACCATGTGCGCCTGTTGGGTTTCGACAACTTCGCGCAGTCCGCTGGCGCGGCAATGGTCATCTATCGCGGCGAAACGGTCTAGGAGTCTGTCGGGTTTGGGTGATCGTCGCGAGCATGGCGGGAAAGCGCAGTAGATTAATCCTAAATCCAGGCTAGCAAGCCATTGAAAAATGGCATGTTTCAATGACCTGTGTGCGGTACAGGCATGTACCGCCATTTTCGAGCAAGTCATTGAAAATGAAGGAACCAGGAAATCGCATTTTCCGGTTCCGTCGTTGAAAAAGTCCATGGAAGGACTTTTTCAACATCCTGCTAGACCGCGCCTGGTCGTACCCCCGGCGCGGCTAGTTACCATTATAGAGGAGGCTGGATGCAAAAGAGTAAACCGGACCGCTACGTAGGTGTCGACAAGGACATCAACGGGGGCATGACCACCATTGGAAAGATCATCCGCGACGCCTGGGTGTTCGGCATCCTGCCAGAGACCGAGACCTGCGAGGGATGGAACCTGGCCGGTATCGACGCCCTATTGCAGAAGGTCAACGCCGAATGGGACAAGTACGGCTGCCTGGTCAGCCAACTACCCGAGCCGTTGGCCAGGCGACACCGCGAGATTCATGATCGCGCCATCCAGGAAGCGAAAGCCGCGGGCTGGTCTGGCGACCAGGAAACCGCGAACGAAGAAGCCTGACAAGATGCTGAAAAATGCGCTCCATGACCTTTCAACAGCGGTCTCGAAAAAACGTTTTTTCGATCAGGCCACCCACTTTCATGACGGGGCCGAAACAGCCCGGATCATGAAAGGTCGGATGAAGTTCAACCGCGGAATGTCCAAGGCGGGACGCTGGAAATGCCCCCGGCATTTCCAGCATTCCCCCCACTTCCTTGTGGGTTATGCGGAGGCCAAGCCTACCGGAACCTATTCACGGCGTTCCGCCAGACGAAGCCCAGACAACCAACCGCGTACTTTCACGCTAACTTTCGCAAGATTCATGAGTGGATATGAAGATGTCTGATTCAACCCTAGACCCCAAGCAATATCTCATCGGAAACGAGCCTTACTACGAGCCGGTCGGCAAGGAGATCGCGCTCTACGAAGCCGCCTACAACGTGCGCATGCCAATGATGCTGAAAGGCCCGACAGGCTGCGGTAAATCCCGCTTCGTCGAGTACATGGCATGGAAACTGGGCCGGCCGCTGATCACCGTTGCCTGTAACGAAGACATGACGGCATCCGATCTGGTCGGGCGTTTCCTGCTCGACAAGGACGGCACCAAATGGCAAGACGGCCCGCTGACCACCGCCGCGCGCATCGGCGCAATCTGCTACCTGGATGAGGTGGTCGAGGCGCGTCAGGACACCACCGTCGTCATCCATCCGCTCACCGACCACCGGCGCGCGCTACCACTGGACAAGAAGGGCGAACTGATCGAGGCACACCCGGACTTCCAACTGGTGATCTCATACAATCCGGGATACCAGAGCCTGATGAAAGATCTCAAGCAGTCTACCAAGCAGCGCTTCGGCGGACTGGATTTCGACTACCCGGAAGCGGAACTCGAAATCGCCATCGTGACCAAGGAATCCGGTGTCGATCAGGCTACTGCCGAGAAGCTCGTGCAGATCGCGCATCGCGCGCGCAATCTGAAGGGACACGGCCTGGACGAAGGCATCTCGACGCGTCTGCTGGTCTATGCCGGACAGTTGATCAGCAAGGGAATAGACGCGGAATCAGCCTGCCAAATCACCATGATCACACCGCTGACCGACGATCCGGACATGCGCGATACCCTGAACGCCGCAGTACAGACGTTCCTCGGGTGATTCACACGAATCACAAATGCTTTCGGACCCTTGGGGTAAGTAGTAATGGCATCTGTCAAACTTGAAGACTATTCGGAATTTCTCGAAGAGGCGGTTCCGGAAGTCAAGGACGTACTCGACGCCACCTTTCACGAGGCCGCGCGCATCATGTCGCCGGCCGGGCTGACGGACTACCTCGATGGCGCCCGCGCCCTGGCCAAACTGCGGCGCGGCAATGACCTGGTGATCACCTACCTCCAGGAGATGCCGCTCGTGGTGAAGGAATGCGGCGAGGACATCATTCCTGACTGCATCACCGCCGCAATGAAGGTCTCGTCGATGACCTCCGGCGAGGTGATAGCCCTGTTATTCGCCGGCCTGCCGACGGTATCGCGACAGCTTGGCGATGCGCAACTGGTGCGCGGCTATCTTACGTTGATCCACCAGCTCGCCTCGACCGCCGCACGCGGCCTGCGTCCGATGCTGACACATATCGACGAGCTGCTAGCCAAGTTGACCCTGAGCGGCCTGCGCCGCTGGGCGAACTTCGGCGCCCAGGCATACCGCCGCGACTTCGACAACCTGACCTCCTACTTCAATCTGGAATCCGCCGACAGCCGCGCGATGCTGGAAAAAGAACGACGCGGAGTCTTGTTCGTTCGCATCCAACGCAAGCTCAATTTCTACCTGCGCGCCCTCTGGGGACGTGATTTCTTTCTGCGCCCGACCGGCGCCGACTACACCGATTTTCGCCCCTATATCGAAGACCGCATCCTGCACGTACCGGACGCACTGGACGACATCGGCGACATCCCCGGCCTGGAGCTGTATCGCGCCACCGCCGCGCACATGGCCGCGCACATGGCCCATACCCACAGCTCGGTTTCCGCCGAGCAACTCAGCCCGGCGCAGATGTTCTTCGTCGGCCTGTTGGAAGACGCGCGCATCGAATACAAGGCGATCAATGCCTTCCCCGGCCTGAAACGGCTGTGGGCATCACTGATGCGGGTCGAATACGAACAAGCTGCGGAACACGAGAGCATCCCCGCATTGGAACGGCTCGCCCTGCGGCTACTCGACGCCGATGAAAAAGGCGGCGAAGACGAAGCGCTGGACCGCTTCGTCGAAACATTCCATGCCCAGATAGAAACCAAGCAGGACGACAACCATTTTTCCTGGCTGATGGGCATCGAGCTATACAACCTGTTCGCCGGACGCAAGGCCGTGCCCAGTCTGCGCATACTGGAGCGCTATCGCATCCCATACCGCGACGACAACCGCTTCATCTGGCACTTTGATGAAGTCGACTGGGACTCAGGCTTCGAATACGTGCCGGCCAGCCAGCGCCAGATGCGCCACAAGGTCAGCCCGTTGATGATGGCCCACGAGGTCGACTGTGAACTGGCCGGTGATGACGCCCAGGTCGTCTGGACATGCAGCGACATCATGCGCCCCTACGAAGACGACCTGACCGACGACACCAAGAGCTTCAACGAAATGTGGGGCAAGGAGCCCATTTCAGAACCCTACCACTACCACGAATGGGACTACCAGATTCAACTGCACCGGCCAGACTGGGTAACCCTGTATGAACGTCGCATGCCGAAGGGCGACCCGGAGAGTATCGACAACATCCTCGCCGAGCACAAACCCATCGCCCACCGCATTCGCCAGATCATAGACCTGCTGGCGCCCGCCGGCGTGCAGCGCCAACGCGGGCTGGAAGACGGAGACGAGATCGATATCAACGCGGCGGTGGATGCCATGGTCGCGCTGCGCATGGGCGAACAGCCAAGTCCACGCATCACCCTGCGCAACGTGCTGAAGACCCGCGACCTCGCCGTCGCGGTATTGCTGGACCTGTCCGAATCGACCAATGAACGGGTTGGCGACACGGACAAGACCATCTTGCAACTGACGCGCGAGGCAGCCACCCTGGTCGCCACCGCCATCGAGGGCATCGGCGACCCGTTTGCCATCCATGGCTTTGCATCGGACGGCCGTCACGACGTGCAATACTATCGATTCAAGGACTTCAACCAACACCTCGACGACGAAGCCAAGGCACGCCTCGCCGGCATGAAAGGCGGCCTTTCTACGCGCATGGGTGCGGCATTGCGTCACGCCGGCCACCAACTACTGAAACAGCAGGAGCGACGCAAGCTGATTCTGCTGGTGACCGACGGCGAGCCAGCGGACATCGACGAGGCCGATCCTCAACATCTGCGTCACGACGCCAAGAAAGCAGTCGAGGAATTGTATGCCAACGGCGTGCTGACCTACTGCCTGACACTGGATCCCCTCGCCGACAACTATGTCAAGCGTATCTTCGGCGAGAACAACTACACCGTGATCGAACATGTCGACCGCCTGCCGGAACAACTGCCGCTGCTGTTTGCCAGCCTGACCGGCTGATGACCACACGCATCCGCGACATGCCGGTGTACGCGGCGAGGGAAGAACAGGTGGATGCCACCCTGTACAACCTGTGGCGCCGGGCGCGCCTGCACCTGAAACTGCCGATGCGCATCGAATTGTCTGGGCTGAAGTCGATGGTGCTGATCGTCGAGCACGATTGCTGGGTAGTGGTCGACGAACGCCAGTTCGACCTACCGGTGCTGGCCTGGCTCGACTTCCAGGACAGCGGGCGCGACAGCCTGCATACCACGGTGAACTGCACGCTGAACTATTACCATTACATGGCCAGCCACCCACGGGGCAAGGCTCTGATCCGCATGCGGGAAATACTGGAAAAGAAACTGGCCGCGGCCGGCTCACCCGATCGCCGATCCTCATGACGGGAGCAACACCCCCGCCGTCAGGGAAGTCGCTTGTGATTCGGCCATGGGATGTCCGAGGCAGGGCACTGGAAATGCTCCCGGCATTTCCCCGCCGGTTATGTCGGGGCCGAGTCTACACAGAGGTATTCACGGGGATCTCGGTTTTTCGAGATGCCCTCATGACGTTCCACGGATGAATCACAGGCAACCGACCGCATACTTTCCCGCCAAGTACTTTCACGCTGACCCAAGGTAGCGCATATGCCCATCATCGATATGAAAGACATGCTTCAACACGCCTATGACCATGGCTACGCGGTCGGCGCATTCGATCTCGTAAGCCTAGATTTTCTCGAAGCCATCCTATCAGCGGCGGAAGCCGCTCGCGCGCCGGTGATACTGAGCCTAGCGGAATCTCACTTCTCCTATTTCGATGTCGAGCTGATCATGCCAGCGGTAGAAAGGGCCGCCGAACGCGCCTCGGTGCCGGTGGCGATACACCTGGACCACGGCGCGTCTCCAGACTCGGCGATACATGGCATCAAGCTGGGTTGCAACGGTGTGATGATCGACGCCTCACACCATGATTTCAGCGAGAACATCCGCATCACCCGCGCTGTCACCGACACCGCGCATGCCTGCGGCATCGCCGTCGAGGGCGAACTCGGCTACGTGCCAGGCGTCGAGGGCGAAGACGCCGAGCGCCATCCGGATCAGCTCGCCTACACCACGCCAGCGGAGGCAAGAGCCTATGTCGAACGCACTGGCGTGGATTTTCTCGCGATCTCAGTCGGCACCGTACATGGGCGTATGAAGGGCAAGCCCAGACTCGATTATCAACGTCTGAAACAGATCAATGAAGCACTGGCCATTCCACTGGTAATCCATGGCGGCACCGGCCTGAGCGACGCCCAATTCCGCCGCCTGATCACCAACGGCGTCGCCAAGATCAACTACTACACCGCGCTGTCCGAGGCCGCCGGAGCCAGCATCCGCTCCAGCGCCAGCACGCGCAAGGGCAACAGCTATACCAATCTGGTCAAGGACGTTCGACGCGCTGTCGGCAGCGAGGTCGGAAGCAAGATGCGCTTATGGGGATCTGCCGGACGCGCCGCCGAGGTATTGGCGCGTTGCCAAGCCTGGACACCCGTGGAACACCTCATCATCTACAATCTCTCTGGCGGCAACGACCCAGAACAAGCCGAGATGCTGATGACCGAGGGACGCCGGGTGCTCGGCGCCATCCCGGGCGTGCGTGAAGTCGTCAGCGGCACGGCCGCGCGGGAAAATGCCGGCTACCGCTATTCCTGGCTGATACGCTTTTGCCACCCCAAGGTCATCGACAGCTTCCGCGAGCATCCCGACCATGTCGCCTTCGCCGACCAGCTGTTTCGACCACTGGCCAACGACCGCATCAGCATCGACTACCTGATCGAAAGCGACGCCCGCATGCGTAAACCCGAGGAGGCGCGCGAGCAGAAAGGCAGTCATATCTCGACCCGTGCGCTGTTCAGAAAAGTATTGTTCTGAAGCGCGGCCGCCCCGGCGACAAGCAAGCGCCACACCCTGGAGACTCTCCTTTTCAAACACTTATCCGCGACTCACAGCTTCTGTGGATAACTTTGTGGACAGAATGCGGAAACAGCCCCGCAGACCGCATCATCACTGGCCCGTCATTAAATCGACCAGTTTCGATACAGTCATGCAACTTATTGTTTCTACACACTTTAATCAATAGCCATCGCGGTCATTCGTGTCACGGCATGTACTCCACCCCAACCCACGGCGGGATGTGCATATCAACGTCTGTCAAGGCCGAAAAGACACAATTTCCGGTTTTTTTGCGTTACGGCGCATCACCCGATACCGACGCCAAGGAACTAGCCCGGATTTCTCACCGGGTCGGTAGCGAGGCCGCTCAAGGTGGTGTGATGGCTGGCGTTCGCGACCGAGGACCACGCAGGCATAGTCGACACTACGTTGAGCAGCCCGACCGAGCGAACGCCAGTCAGCGCGCCGCATTGGGCGGTCGCAGTAGTGAACGGGTGAGAAATCCAGGCTGGCAGGATGTTGAAAAAGTCCTTCCATGGACTTTTTCAACGACGGAACCGGAAAATGCGATTTCCCGATTCCTTCATTTTCAATGACTTGCCGTCATCGAAAATGGCGGTACCTCCCTGTACCGCACACAGGCCGTTGAAAAATGCCATTTTTCAACGGCCTGCTAGACAGTTCACGCCACCGAAGCAGGCGCAACCACCTTGTCATGACGCTTGCCTGTGGTTCGGCCGCGGGATGCCCCGAGGCCATGCAAGGGTGCGAACGTCTGGTCCGATTCGCCTTTGATCCATTATCTCCAGCTCGATTCGCTGTTCCATGCGTTCAATTCCCGGCAGGTGGAACAACGCCCTGGCCGCATCTCCCATCAGATGCGGAGCGCCATAGATCACCAGTTCGTCGATCAGGCCGGCGCTCAGCGCGGCGCCGGCCAGGGTTGGGCCGGCTTCAATCAGCACCTCATTGACACCGCGTTCGGCGAGCAAGTGCATCACCGCTTGCAAGGGCAAGGAATCTCCAGCAACGTCATCGAATACCCGGACCTCGGCCCCGGCCTGTTGCAGCAAAGTCATGCGCGCCGGATTGTCGTTCAACGTGAGAATCAGGGTGTCGCCAGACAGACCGATCAGGCGGGCATCGGGAGCGATGCGCAGCCGGCTGTCAAGCACGACGCGCAATGGCTGACGGATTTCCAGTCCGGCGACTGCCGGTTCGAGGGTGGCCAATGGCACGCGCACGTTCATCGACGGATCGTCGGCGAGCACGGTGCCGATGCCGGTGACGATTGCCGACGAGCGCGCGCGCAGGCGTTGCACGTCGGCGCGCGCCGCATCGCTGGTAATCCATTTGGATTCGCCGCTGGCCATCGCAGTACGCCCATCCAGGCTCATCGCAAGTTTGCAGCGCACCCAAGGCAGACCGTGGCGCATGCGTTCGACGAAGCCGGGATTGAGTTGTTCGGCCTGGGATTGCAGAACACCGCCATCGACCACGATAGCGGCGTCGCGCAAGCGCGCGATGCCCTGTCCGGCAACCAACGGGTTTGGGTCTCGCATGGCGACAACGACACGCGTGATGCCGGCTTCGATCAAGCCATCGGCACATGGCGGCGTGCGGCCGTGGTGGCTACAGGGTTCGAGGGTGACATACGCGGTTGCACCGCGCGGGTCGTGGCCATGGGTGCGGGCATCGGCCAGGGCGTTACGCTCGGCGTGGGGTTCGCCGGCCTTGCGGTGGAAGCCTTCACCTATGATCCGGCCACCGGCCACCAGCACACAGCCGACACGAGGGTTCGGGTCGGTGGTATACAGTCCCTTGCGCGCAAGCTGGATGGCTCGCGCCATCCACTTCCAGTCATCAGCCTCAGTCGTCATCGTCATCGTCATCCAGCAACGGGATCTGCTGGCGGCGCAATTCCGGTGTCGGCTGGCGTTCGAGACGGTCGATCTCCTCACGGAAGGCATTGACATCCTCGAACTTGCGATACACCGACGCGAAGCGCACATAGGCGACCTGATCGAGCTTGCGCAATTCAGCCATCACCAATTCGCCGATATGTCGCGAATCGACCTCGCTGTCGCCCATCGCCAGCAATCTGCGTTGGATGCGGTGGATGGCGGCATCCACATCCTCGGTGCCGACCGGACGTTTCTCCAATGCACGTAAGATGCCGGAACGCAGCTTGCGGCCATCGAATGGCACGCGCGAACCATCCTGCTTGACCACGCGCGGCAGGTTCAACTCGGCTGTCTCGTATGTGGTGAAGCGTTCCGCGCACACCGTGCACTGCCGCCGCCGGCGCACCTGATCGCCATCTCCCGACAGCCGGGAATCGATGACCTTGGTGTCCTGCGAGCCGCAGTACGGACAGCGCATCAGGCGTAGACCGGCAGCCGCTTGCAGATCGCCAGAACCTGGGTCTTCACTTGGTCGATGGTGGCTTGGTCGCCACGACTGTCGATGATGTCACACATCCAGCCCGCCAGATCGGCGGCTTCCCGCTCGCCGAAGCCGCGCGTGGTGATCGCTGGCGTGCCGACGCGGATGCCGCTGGTGACGAATGGCGACTGCGGGTCGTTTGGCACCGCATTCTTGTTCACCGTGATGTTGCCGGCGCCCAACCAAGCATCGACATCCTTGCCGGTCAGGCCGGCCTCGATGAAGCTGACCAGGAACAGATGGTCATCGGTGCCTTTCGAGATCACATCGTAACCACGATCCATGAACACCTTGGCCATTGCCTGGGCATTGACGATGACCTGCCGCTGGTAGCGCTTGAAGTCCGGCTCCATGGCTTCCTTGAAGGCCACCGCCTTGGCCGCGATGACATGCATCAATGGCCCGCCCTGGATGCCCGGGAAGACGATGGAGTTCAGCTTCTTTTCGACCTCTTCATTGTGCTTCGCGAGGATCAGGCCGCCACGCGGCCCGCGCAGGGTCTTGTGCGTGGTGGTGGTGGTGACATCGGCGATGCCAACCGGACTGGGGTACAGACCGGCGGCGACCAGGCCGGCGACGTGCGCCATGTCGACCAGCAGCCAGGCGCCGACCGAGTCGGCGATGTCGCGGAAGCGCTGCCAATCGACGATCCGGGAATAGGCGGAGAATCCGGCGACGATGAGCCTTGGCTTATGTTCGCGCGCCAGTGCATCGACCTGATCATAGTCGATCTCGCCGGTCTCGGCGTTCAGGCCGTACTGCTTGGCGTTGTAGATCTTGCCGGAGAAATTCGGCTTGGCGCCGTGGGTGAGGTGCCCACCATCGGCGAGGCTCATGCCGAGCACCGGGTCGCCCGGCTGGATCAGCGCCATGTAGACCGCCGCGTTGGCCTGCGAACCGGAATGCGGCTGCACATTGGCATAGTCGGCGCCGAACAGCGCCTTCGCGCGGTCGATCGCAAGCTGTTCCGCCTTGTCGACGTATTCGCAACCACCGTAATAACGCTTGGCCGGATAACCCTCGGCGTATTTGTTGGTCAACACCGAACCCTGCGCCTGCATCACGCGCGGACTGGCATAGTTCTCCGAGGCGATCAGTTCGATGTGTTCTTCCTGGCGACGTTCCTCGGAGGTGATTGCCTCCCAGAGTTCATCGTCGTATCCTTCGATCCGCATGTCTTTGCTGAACATTCCGCCTCTCCGCTACTGGAAAAAAGGCCGCATTCTAACGCCGCTGCCCGCCACATGGCAAAAGCGCACTAACCGGGAACAAACCGCGGTTACGCATCCCGCCCGATACGCCGCCGACGCGCGGCGATCATCAACGGCAGAATAGCCCCGGCAAAGGTCGCCAACATCAGCGGGTTGCCGTTCAGTCCGGCCTTGCGCGCCAGCCACGCGGCGGCCAGTCCGGAAGCCGCGCACACGACCAGTAACCGGACGGAACGACAGAACCCACAACGACCGGCCAATCGACTATTCCTCGCGCTTGTCAGCAAAGGCATCACTGGGCACCAACAACAGGAACAGCAGTATCACGAACTGCACCCCCATCGCGACCGGGTCCATCGTCGCGACCTCGCCGGGGCGTGGCGGCGCGCCACCACCAAACAACATCGATACCACCAAGCTGACGACGAAGATGGCCAGCACCCCCAGCCAGCCGGGCAGGCCCATGTCGCGCAGGCGCTTCGCCGTCATATTCAGGCTCGCGAACAAGAAAGCGAAGAACACCAGCATGATGACCAACACCCCCCCGATACCAAGATGTTCGGCCAACCACGCCCGCATCGCGGCCGGATCTCCGGACATCCGTTCCGCGCCGCCAAGCAGCATGATGCCACCGAGCATGATCGCGAACAGCACCAAATTCAGCAGAATCGAGTAACCCAGATACGGCACGCGCGCCAGCCGTCCGGTCTTTACCCGGCCGAAGAATATCTTCCACATCACAAACCTCCCCTGTTTACAAGCTGATGCGAACCCCCAGGTTCAGCACATGGGTTGCGACCCGATCGTCGCCATCCCGATAAGAATAATCCAGCGTCGCGCTGACATCCCTGGTGATCGAGAAACCGGCGCTCAAACCCAGCCGCCACAGACCGCTGTCCGCTTCCACGCCTGGCAACTCGAAGCCATTGTCCGGCAGATTCACCGGCCGCGCGCTCAGGCCGCGAGTGGCATCGGACAGGGATTGTTCCCTGACCAATGAGGCGTTCAGCGACATGCGTGAATTCAGCCGAAAACGCGCGAATACACCCAGCTCGGCATTCAAGGACTCGATCGATTGATTGGAATAACGCAAACCGGTCACGCTGTCCTCGGCGTAGGCATCCACGTCGACCTCTTGATACACCAGCCCGAACAGCGGACCGATGGACAGCGCATCGTTGTGCCACAGCGCCAGGCCGCCGGTGGCGGCAATCAGCAAGTGCGTGCCGTCGGTATCGCCGCTGGGATCGATGCCAAAGCCGGTATGACGGCGGATATTATCGTAACCGCCACGACCGTAACTCCCGATCAGATCGGCGAAATAACCGTCGTTGCGATAATGGGTGAACACGGTGGCGTAGATGCCACGATAGTCGAAACCGCCACGATCACCCCAACTGGCATCGCTTGCCAGACGACTCAGCGCCAAGCCGTAGGTCCAGTTCGCATCCATGCGATAAGCGCCACCGATGGTCTGTATATCGCTGTCGGCATCCCAGCCAGCAATGCCGTCGCTGGCGTCGAAATCGCTCGACTGCAAGCCCGCGACGACAAACGGGGTCCAAGCGCCGACACGCGATTCACTGGCCAGATCGATGTGCGTCTGCAAGCCCTGTAGAAAACCGCGCCCCATGCTCAGCGGCGCTTGTGGCAAGCTGGAAATCAGCCCCGGCGCCTCCAGAACCGACAGGGCATAGGCCATGATGCTGGCGTGACCCGCCGTGCCCGGATGTACCGCATCGGCGAACAGAAATGCCTGATCCGCGCCGGGCGCGGCCAAATCCGCACGGGTGCAGTTCAGCGACGACGGCGTATTGCACGCCACGCCGGTCACGTTGCGAAAGCCAAACGCCGCTGGGTTGGCGATCGCCGAGGCGAAGAAACCCTGCATGTCCAGCGTGATGGCATTCGCCGTGCCACGCGACAGATTGAACCGCAAGGCCCGATCGAAGCCATCGGATAATTGACTGAAACCGCCACCGACCTGGGCCACCGCGCCGGCCAGCACCTCGGTCGGCACACCCAATACCCCGGCTGCCGTGGCGATTGCGTTGTCACGCACCGCCTGCTGCTCGGCCGGCGTGGTCGCCGGCGCGCGCAACGCCAGCGTCGCCGTGCCCAGCGCTGTCGCCAGATTCGCATTGCCATTGCCAACCACCTGTATCACGCCCATCACCGACGCCGGTGTCTGACCAATATCCGGCAGGGTCGGCACGACGATATAGCGCGCGCCGGACTGCCCGAGCAACTGGATCTGCTCGTTCAGCTTCGCGGCAGCCGTCTGGATATTCGCACTGATCTGCTCCGGCGGCACACCCGCCCCGGCCGCGACCGACTGCGCGAACACATCGTTCGCCCCGCCCCATACGATATACAGCGCATCCGGCTCACCGCGCGGATGCGTCGAGAAATAGGTCTGGATCTGCGTCGTGATCGGTTGCGCGGCCAGCGGTGACGGCGTTTGCCCGACGCCTTGTGGATCCGCCACTCGCGCGCCGCCCTGGGCGTAGTCGTTGCCATTCGCCGAGGTATTCGGATTGGTCGGGTTGTTCGCCGTCACCGGCACACCGAAATGCGCGCCCAGCGACTCGACCCATACCGGACCGGGATCGGTAGTGAAGCGCTGACCAGCGCCGGCATCTGGCCGACCAACATAGGCACCGGCATCGGTCAAACTATCGCCAAAGATATACAGCTGATTGAAATCCGCCGCCATCAACGGCGTGCCGAACAGCACGCCCAAGCACATCGAAAGCACTCTTTGTTTCACATTCCCCTCCTAATCATCGAACGACCCGGCGGCCACGCCACGCCATCGCAATGCCTACCATACTGCCAAGCTCCGCTTGCGTCGAGACGGAATGTCGTGAATAACGGTTTGGCGCGCCCTGCAACACCGTACAACGATCACGCTGGCCCGGACGTCGATCAGCCAGCGCTCCCCCTTCGCGCACCTTTCGAGAATACCCGATACAGCGCCGGCAACACGAACAGCGTCAGCAGGGTGCTGGACGCCAAGCCGCCGACCACGACGGTCGCCAACGGTCGCTGCACCTCGGAGCCGACACCGCCGGATAGCAGCATCGGGATCAGTCCCAGCGTGGCGATCGCGGCAGTCATCAACACCGGCCGCAGTCGCGACAACGCGCCATGGAACACCGCATCGGCAAACGTTTCACCGGCTTCGACATTCTGGTTGATGGCATTGACCATAACCACGCCGTTCAGCACCGCGACGCCGAACAGCGCGATGAAACCGATGGAACCGGGCACCGACAGGTATTGCCCGGTGAAGTACAACGCGGCAATGCCGCCGATCAGTGCAAGCGGTACGTTCAACATGATCAGCAACGCCTGTCCCACCGAGTGGAAAGCAAAATACAGCAGCAAAAAGATCAGCCCAAGCGACAACGGCACGACTATCATCAGACGTTGCTGGGCGCGCTGTTGGTTCTCGAACTGGCCACCGAACACCACCGCATAACCAGGAGGTAGATCGATCTCGTCGGCAATGCGCTGGCGCAGTTCGGCGACCAGACCACCCATGTCGCGGCCCTCGACATTCGACTGGATTACCACCCGGCGCTGAACATCATCGCGACGGATCTGCGGCGGGCCGGATTCGATCGCCACCTCCGCGATGTCGCCCAGCCGTACCCAGGCGCCGCCAGACGCCTGTAGCACCAATTGCTTCAACGCGACCACATCCTGGCGGTAGGCTCTCGCCAGACGCACATTGATATCGTAGCGCTCATTCCCTTGAATGATCTGGCCGGCCTCGGCGCCGCCGATGCCGTTGGAGACCAGATCCATCACTTGCGCCACCGGAATACCGTAACGCGCGAGCAGATCGCGACGCGGGCGAATCGTCAATTGCGCCTCGCCGGCGATCTGTTCCATCTCCACGTCACGGGCACCTTGCACACCCTCGACGAGCTTCTGGATGGCCTTGCCCTTGTCCGCCAACACCTTCAGGTCCGGACCGAACAGTTTGATCGCGAGTTGCGCCTTCACCCCGGAGAGCAGTTCGTCGACACGCGTTGCGATCGGTTGCGAGAAGGACAACAACAGACCTGGGTGTTCCGACAGCGCGGCCTCCATCTTCTCTTGCAGACCGAACCTGTCCTTCGCACTGGTCCATTCCGCGACCGGTTTCAGGCCGATGAAGATCTCGATATTGGAAACCGGTTCCGGATCACCACCGATCTCGGCGCGCCCCACGCGACTGGAGGCATATAATACCTCGGGAAATTCCATCAAAATCGCCTCCAGCCGGTGCGCGACCTTCAGTGCCGTGTTCAGGCTGGACGACGGCGCCAGGGTCACACGCAGATTGATGGTGCCTTCTTCCAATTCTGGGACGAACTCGGTACCAAGGCGCGGCACCAGGAAAAGCACCGCGATGAACAACCCGATGGCGATCGACACCACCAGCGCCGGCATCTTCAGCGCCAGCCGCAACAGGCGCCGATAGCCCCATTCCAATGGCTTGAACACCGGGCTGTCACGATGCTCGAGCGCGCGACGAAAGGCATAGGTCGCCAGGGCCGGGATCACCACCAAGGCCACTACCAGCGAGGTCAGCATCGACAGCACGATGGAGATAGCCATCGGCTGAAACAACTTGCCCTCGACGCCTTCCAGCGCGAACAGCGGCGCAAACACCACGACGATAATGACTACCGCATAGAACACCGGCCGACCAACCTCGCGCGCGGCCTCCTGGATGCGCAGCGCGATGCCATGGCGATCGTGGACTGCGTCGTAGGGATCGCTGTCGCCCGGCGCGAGCTTCCTTCTCGCCTCGTCCTCATGGCTGGCGTCGGGATGCGAGAGATGCTTGAAGATGTTCTCCATCATCACCACGGAACCGTCGACCATCATGCCGATGGCGATGGCCAGACCGCCCAGCGACATCAAGTTGGCTGATACACCCCAGTAGCTCATCACCGCCAAGGCGAGACCCACGGAGAGCGGCACCGACAGCAGCACCAGCACGGTGGCGCGCAGGTTCAGCAGAAACAACAGTAACACCACGACGATCAGCACGAAGGCTTCGGACAGAGCGCGTGTCACGGTGTTCACCGCCTGTTCGACCAATTCGGCCTGATCGTAGAACGGCTCGATGGTGACACCATCGGGTAAGGCCTGTTGGATCGCCGGCAGGCGCGCCTTCACCGCATCGATGGTCGCCTTGGTATTCGTACCCATGCGTTTCAGCACGATGCCGGCGACCACCTCGTCGAGTGATTCCGGCTTGCCAGAGGCGTCGCGCCGCGTCATCGTCACCGCGCCCTGGCGGATCTCGCCGCCGAAACCCGTCTCGGCCACGTCGCCGACGCGCACCGCCGTGCCATCCACCACCTTCAACGGGATGTTGCGCAGGTCACGCAGGCCATCCTCGCCGGTGCGTATCCAGCCGACGCCGCGAATCACCAATTGCTCGGCACCACGATCCAGATACCAGCCACCGGCGTTGCGGTTATTGACCTCGACCGAATCAACCACATCCTGGATGCTCAGCCCGTAACCCAGCAGCCTGGCTGGGTCGATACGGATCTGGTATTGGCGTACCTGGCCACCGAAGGACAGCACGTCGGTCACCCCGCCGACCGGCATCAGCAACAGCTTCACCACCCAGTCATTGAGGCTTCGCAATGCGATGGCATCGTATGTGCCGGGATCTTCCGAGCGTAGGATGTATTGGTAGATCTGCCCGAGCCCCGAGGTGTTCGGACCCATCTCCGGCGTACCCATGCCTTGTGGAATCTGGCCGCGCGCATCCTGGAGTCGCTCAAACACGAGCTGGCGGGCAAAGTAGATATCGGTGCCCTCCTTGAACACCACGGTGATACCCGACAAACCCGTCTTGGAGATGGAACGCACCTCCTCGACATCAGGCAACGAATACATTACCGCTTCGATCGGGTAGGTGATGAGCTGTTCCACCTCCTCGGCAGCCAGGCCCTGGGCCTCGGTGTTGATCTGCACCTGGATGTTGGTGACATCGGGAAAGGCATCGAGATTCAGCCGTGGAATCAGCATCGCGGCCGCGCCCAACGCGGCCAGTAGGCCGAGCACCACCAGCAAGCGATTAGCCACGGACCAATCGATCAGTTTATTCAGCATCGCCCGGCCCTCAGTGGTTGTGTATCTCGAAACCGGACTTCGCCAGCTCCGATTGCACGAAGAAGGCGCCCTGGACGACCACGCGGACGCCCGGCTTCAGGCCGTCGATAACGACGCGCCCTGGCAGTTGCCGAACGATTTCGACCTCTCGCGGCACGAATTCGCCGGTTTTTTCCTCGATGAATACCTGCCAGTCGCCATCCGCCCCGCGCACCACCGCATCCAAAGGCAAGGTCAACGCCGTGGCTTCCCGGTCATCGGTCTGAATTCTCACTTCGACGAACTGACCAGGATGCAGACGATCGTCGGGATTCGGGATCGCCAGCCGCACCGCCAGAGTGCGCGTGCCTTCATCCAGCGCATGATGAATCTGGATGACCCTGGCAGCGATCCAGCGCTTGTCCGCGAGTACGCGCGCGGCGGCGCCGATGGTCACGCGAGCGATGAACTCAGGCTTGACACGTGCCTCCACCCAAAGCGTGGATTCATCAGTCAGCTCGAACAATAACGCGCCCGGCTCGACCCTCTGGCCGACAATGAAATCATCCCGGATCAGTGTGCCATTCTGTGGCGACAACAGAGTAAAGCGTCCATCCGCCCGGCTGATGTCGTTGCTCGCGATCAACTGCTTGACTTGGTTGGCGCTCAGACCATAAGCCAGCAAGCGGCCCTTCGCCTGCTGGTAGGTGATCCGCGCCTGGAGATAGCGTTTTCCGGAGACGACCTTCCGTCCGAGTATTCTGACCCGCTGCCATTCCTTGGCCGCAACCAGCAGTTCACCCTGCGCGGCGGCCATTTCGACACTGGACAAGGTTACCAATGCCTGTCCCGCGGATACCCGCTCACCGAGTCGCGCATGGCGCTTCGTCACTTGCGCGGCGATACGTGGCGAGACCTGACTGGAGGCATAGGCATTCAGG
Source organism: Sedimenticola sp. (assembly GCA_026984055.1). Lineage (GTDB taxonomy): Bacteria > Pseudomonadota > Gammaproteobacteria > Chromatiales > Chromatiaceae > JALSSX01. The sequence continues at coordinate 25,666 of JALSSX010000309.1, forward strand.
CGAATCTCACCCGGTGCGTGGATCTCCGTCGGGACCGCTTGCAAGGCCAGGGTCTCGACGACGATACCGGCGAGACGGCGCTGTTCATCGTTCAAATGCACGCGGTTGTCCGCCCCGTGACCATGTCCTTCCGCGGGTTCCGCGGCCGCTTCGTGAAGGTGTTCACCGGCGATGAGTGGATGAACAGTCAGAATAACCAGGGCCAAAAGGCACTGGCCAAGACTTGGAATCTTCATTGTCTACAGCTCCTTCCCAGCGGTGTTCAACCACGGGGTCAAGGTCGCGGAGGCGCGCAACCATTCGATCCATGCGCGCCACAGATTGCCGTGAAGTTCCACGGCGGCGATGCGCGTATCCAGCGTCTGCTGCACTTGAAACAGGTAGTCGGTGGTGTCGATCTCACCGGCCTTCCACAGGGTTTCCAACAAACGGAAACGCTTCCTCAGACTGAACCGGCCCTCGGTGGTCCAATGCGACCAAGCATCCGCAACCACGCGGTAACGCGCTCGCGCGCCTTGCAGGTTGGCGAGCAAGGCGCGGTAGGTCTGTTGTGCTTGCCGCTCGGCTTGCAAGGCTTCCGCCCGCGCGGCATCGACATCGCCAACGAAACGGTTCCGTACTTGCAGCGGCATCGAGAACGACAGCGCAAGCAGATTCTCCCCGGCATCACGCCCTGCTGCGAGGCCAAAGGTCGGATCCGCCTTGCGCTGCCGCGCGACCGCCTGGATGCGTTGCCGCGCCACCCGGGCGAGGTTTTGGGCGACGCGGATGCGGGGATGCTTGCGCGCCAGCGCCTCGGCGTCGCTGGCGACCAACGAGACCGGTGGGTCCGGAAGTGCGATACCGGCATCCAACACTTGGCCGCTCAGGGCGAAGAAATCACTGTCCGCCTGAATTCGCTCGGCGATATCAGCGGCATGCCGCATGCGTGCCTCGGCCAGCGACAGACGCGCCAGTTGCAGCTCGGCCTGTGAGATATCACCCGCCGCATGACGCCGCTTGGCAAGCCAGGCGAAGCGCTCCAGTAGCGTCGCGCGGCGCTTCGAAAGCGCGCTGATCTGGCGCCGGTTCACAACCCGGCCGACAGCATCCAGGAGTTCACCGGCGGTGCTCAGACGCAGCGCATCGAGGCGGGCCTCCGCCGTCGTCAGCTCGCCGCGCGCAACCCGAGCCAACGCGCCGCGCTTATCGTGCCAATCGACAGTCTGACTGAGGCCAAGGCGGAGGGTGTCGATGTCAGTGCGTTCGGCCTCCAACGCCAGTTCCGGGTTGAACAACGGTAGGCCAGCACCGCTCAGGCGCGCCCTGGCGGCCTCCACGGCGGCCTGGGACGCCTGAACAGCAGGATTGGAATCGATGGCGCGGGCAACCAGCGCGGCCAGTTCGCGAGCGGCTCCATCGGGTGGCATGGCCCTGGACAGCGCCAGCGGCGTCCAGGTGACGTAAGCGAGCAGGCAGGCGGTCAGGCCTGCGCGCACGCACGGGGAATACAACATAGTCTGAGTTCCATTTATGAATCAAAACGAAGGCCTTTTGTCCGGCGCGAGCGACGGACGGAACCGGCCAGGGAATGAAAATCAGACGGAGATCGGAGGACGCAATGGGGATGGAAGAGAAAAAGAGGCCGAGGAAACGGCCGGAGAAAGTGGGAAGACACCGCGTTCGACAGACGGATCAGAGGTATCGCAGCGTCTCAGGCCGAGCAGATGAAAGGTACCGTGGCAGCAATGATCGCAACCGCCCGCATCACCCGCGCCATCGGCATCGGGACCTACATGATCAGCGGTCGCGTGGACATGATCCATCGCCAGCCCGGCATGCATATCGGCGGCCAACGCCATCCCGTAACCGAGAATGGACACGACGAGCCAGACGATGGTCAGACGACGAAGCATGCGTGAATATCCTGAAAAAAAACAGGTGCTGGTGGCCAACGAGAGTGAATTTGCGTGAAAAGCGTAGTCGGTCGCCCGTGATTTGTCCACCGAATCACAGGCGACTGTCACGATGGCGGGAGTGTATCCGAAAACTGGAGGCTCCGGTAGTTTTCGTCATGGGCCTGTTAGCCCAAAACAGTAATGTCCTCTTTGTCCAATTCTAAAATGTCCCCTTTTGGTTTCAGGAGGGGCCCGTGGCAGAGGAGCAGATTACGATGAGTCATAAAGAGGCAGA
>JALSSX010000310.1 GCA_026984055.1 Sedimenticola sp.
CAAGGTTGCTGAGCGCAGCCGAAGCATCAGGGCAGTGCTGTTCAGCTGCGGGTGAGACAATATCTACAACTTAAACTCATGTGGATTTTGTCTTGACTATGGGGTCCGCTTTACTTGACAAACGTCGCTATCGGGCTGACAAATAGATGTTATTTTTGAATTGACCGTCCATATGAGGTTGACACGTTCCGTATCATATACGTTAGTATATAAGCAATTAATGTAATTGCTTCGAGGTGTGCCATGCGACTGAAACCCTTGCTGATCAAGCTATCGCTTGCTTTCTTTCTGCTTGCCATCGGGGCGCAGGCTTCCGCGCGTATCCTATTGCTGTTGCCGGGGTATGACGGCAATGGCAGTTGGCGCTCGCGAGTGAACCTCGGCGCGCTGGTAGCTGGTGGTTGGCGTGATCATGGTTTGTTGACACCGGGCCGGCCGTTGATTGCCTGTGTTCCGGATGAGGACCGTTTCTATACTGTGGTGCTCGATAGCGAGGCGCCGATGATGGTGCAACTGGCACAGCTCGAAGCGGAGGTGCGCCCCCTGTTCATTGCTTGTCCCAATGAACGATTGATCATCGCCGGACATTCCGCCGGCGGGGTATTGGGGCGTTTGTTCGTCGTGCGCCACCCGGAAGCACCAGTGGATGTCTTGATCACCTTCGCCAGCCCGCATCTGGGTACCGAGATGGCTGAGCTGGGTGAGATTGCCGGTGACAGTCCGTTTGGCTGGATGCTGGATATGATGGGTGAACCCTCGCTGTTGCGTTCCACCAGTTTGTTTCGTGATCTGTTGCCATCGCGGCCGGGACGTTTTCTATTCTGGTTGAATCACCAGCCGCATCCGCCGATCCGCTATGTCTCGGTCGTGCATCTGGATGACAATCCGTTTCCGTTCGGCTTTGGTCCGGCGATCGTGCCGGCTTTCAGTCAGGATATGAATCGTGTTCCGGCGCTGATGGGTCGGGCGGAGACGATTCTGACCGGCGCGGGTCATAAGTTGGTGCCTCCGGATGGCGCGCTGCTCGCCAGTTTGCTGCGTAAGCTATAGGTATTCGTGAGATGCCTTGCATCGTCTTGACCAAAGTCTAGATATGGATGATACTTGGAATATATCCATATAAGGACTCAAATCATGCGCATTGCGGATCACCGTGCTGCTTACGATGCGACACCTGTCCCGGCCACCGGGGATCGCGAGATGGCGGCGGCCGGGTTGACTGCGTTTTTCTCCATTGCCGAGGAATGGGGGCTGGATAGCGAACAGCAGCGTAGCCTGCTGGGTCAGCCCGCGCGTTCCACCTTCTTCAAATGGAAGAAGCAACTCGCGGGTAATCTGTCGCGGGATGCTTTGGATCGCCTAAGTTATCTGCTTGGTATCTATAAGGCATTGCATGTGCAGTTTCCGCCTCACAGCGTGCGGGAATGGCTGTGCAATCCAAATCAGGCGGCGCTTTTTCACGGTTTGTCGCCACTGGACTTCATGCTCGAAGGGTCGCTGGTGGCGCTGGCCGATGTGCGGCGTTATCTGGACTGGGCGCGCGGTTGAGCGAGGCGCGTTGGTCCCAACCGCCGGAGACGCGCATCGGTGGCAAGCTGTACCGCATCATTTCGACCCGTTACCCACCGATAGACATCTTCGAGCGGCATGTGCCGGCGGCCATGCTCGGCGCGCTGTGGGCCTTGGAGGCGCGAACCAACCCGCGCCTGCGCGAGCAGGCGGGTGATTTGGGCCGGGTTGCGTCGGAGGACTGGGTGAGTGGTCCCGGTGCGAGTATCGTAATGGCCGCGTTCACTCATATTGGCTGGCCGTCGCGTTTTTCCGACGGCGGTTATGGCGTGTACTACGCGGCGCGTGCGCGGGAGACCGCGATCCGCGAGACCGTGCATCATCGCGAACTCATCGCGGGGGACGCGGCCTTGAGCGAGGCGGAGTTCAGCATGCGCGTATGGTTGGCATCGCCGCGCAAGCCCTTGTTGGATATCCGTGGCCCGGCATGGGTCGATCTGCACGATGACGCGCCGCGCCCGGAGGATCATCATCAGGCGCAGGCCTTTGGCGCGGTACAGCGCGATGCCGGGGCCTGGGGGTTGTGTTACAGCAGTGTGCGCCACGCGGGCGGCGAATGCGTCGCGATTTTTCGCCCGCCGGCGCTCTCGCTGCCGGTGCAGGGCGCGCATCTGGTGTATGTCTGGGATGGCCGGCGGATCACCCATGTGTACGAGAAGTCGGAACCCTTGCTGCGTTTCGGCGATAGTGGCTCGTTGGGAACAACACCCCGCTGAGGTGAAAATCTCTCCCTGCCCGGGTTGCCCCTTGCCGGATTGCCGGCGACCGACGGGATACCTTCACGATAAGGATCCGCGCGCGATACTCAGCGGCGCTGACTCATCTCGCGCAGCTTGGCGTACTTCATGAAGGTGTTGTAACAGCCGATGCTGATATGCACCAGGCCAGGCAGGCCGTCGAGAAAGCCGAGGCGGAAGACATAGAATTTGATGAAGCGCACCAAGGGGTTGAACAGCAACTTGATGGTGCTTGGACTCTTGCCGGTTTCCAGCAGCATGTTCGCCTGTAGCGAGGTGTAGCGGTTCTGTTTCTCCAGATAGCGCGTCAGGCCATCCTCGCTTTCGTGCATCAGATCGCCGGGCAGGCGACCGACCTCGACGTTGGTGAGCAGCTTTTCATGCACGGGGTCGTTGCTCCAGCGAGTGTGGTCGCAATGGAACAGACGCAGGTTGATATCGGGATAGCCTTCGCCGTGACGTAGCCAATGTCCCATGAAGCGGTTGCGGCGTGGAAAGGCATAGGCCAGGCGGTCGGGGTGGTAGAGCGTGCGACGGATGGCGGTGGCGAGTTCGTCACTGACCCATTCGTCGGCGTCCAGCGCGAGTATCCACGGGTTGCGCGCCTGCCGGACGGCGAACTGTTTCTGTCGGCCGAAGCCTTCCCATTCGTGGCTGATGAACTTGGCGCCCCAGTGTTCTGCGATCTTCCGCGTGGCGTCGGTGCTGCCGGAGTCGACGACGATGACCTCATCGGCGAAGGAGACGCTGCGCAGGCAGGCGTCCAGGTGGCGGGCGGCGTCGCGCGTGATGATCACCGCTGACAGGCGTGGACAACGCCGCAGGCGGCGCACATGGATCTCGTTGTCGACATGTTGTAGCAGGCCGTTGCTGGTACAGATCTGTCGTTGTCCGGAAAGGATGTCTGCGAGCCGCTGGCGGTTCTCGTTCTCCGCGTGGCGGGATTGGATCGGGTGCCATAGATGGAGTATCGGCACCGCGTAATGGCCGTCCTTGCGTTTTACGCCGCTCTTGAACAGGCGGGTCACCAGGTCGGCGTCTTCGTGGCCCCAGCCTTCGTAATCCTCGTCGAAGCCGTTGACGACGCTGAAGTCGGTGAACCAGACGCCGAGGTTGCAACTGTGCGCGCCCCGCCAGCGATGTCGGCGCAGTTTCCGCAGCGGGTTGTGCTCGCGGACCTTGATCAATGGAGACAGCCGGTTGACCTGCCCGGCGAGGCGCGCCGCCAGCCAGTGCCGTCGGGGCCAGGTCAACGGATCCTGCGCGCCGTTCAGCGTGCTTTCGGTAAGAGTCTGCGACATCAGGATGCGGCTGCCAACTACCAGCCAGCCGCTTTCGGCGAGCTTCAGATGGGTTTCGACGAAATCAGGAAACACCATGCAGTCGCCATCCAGGAAGATCAGGTAATCGCATTGCGCATGCGCGACGGCCAGGTTTCTGACCACGCTGGCGCGAAAGCCTTCGTCCGGCTGCCAGACATGGATCAGCGGCAGCCCTTGTTGCTTCCAGCGTTTGACACAGGCGCGTGTGTCGGCGCCAGAGCCGTCGTCGGCCACGATGATCTCGTCCGGCGCGCGGGTCTGCCGGCTCAGGCTTTCGAGCACGACGTTCAGTGCATCCGGACGCTCGTAGGTGGTGACGATCAGACCGACCTTCAGCGCTGAAGATGGCATGGCCGGCGGCGTGGCGCAAGGCGGTGGGTCAATGATTCTTGGGGCGCTGCTGTTCATCGAGGTACATGAGTTTCAGATAGCGATAATAAGTGCCCTGTGCGTTTGCGATGGCGAGAATCAGGCCCTCGCGGCCATCGAGGAAGCCGCCGCGTAGCAGCCCGGTCTTGATGAAGCTCCACAGTCCGTGGCCGACTGCGGCGCCCAAGCCGCCATGCCGGCCCTTTTCACGCATGTTCGCCGCGCCGGCGGTGGAATATTGATTCATCTTGTCCAGCACCTGATCCAGGGTGCGATAGCTGTAGTGTAGCAGCGGCGCGTCAAGGGTTCCCGTCGAGGCATCGTGAAGCAGGCGTTCATGCACCAGGTCGTCACTGAAATGCGCGCCGCCCCGCCGAAACAGTCGGACGACATAGTCTGGCGACCAGCCGCCGTGGCGCATGCGTCGGCCGAGAAACCAGGACTGGCGCGGGATGCGGTAGACTGCATGGTCGGCGCGCGACATCGCCAGCAGAATTTCCTTGTGCAGCGCCGGCGAGACGCGTTCGTCCGCGTCCAGCGAAAGCACCCAATCGCCGCTGGCGTGCGCCAGTGCGCGATTCTTCTGCCGGCCGAAGCCGGGCCAGTCGTCACGCAGATAGACTTTGTCGGTGAACTTGCGCGCGATGAATGCGGTGCCGTCGCTACTGCCGGCGTCGACGACGATGATCTCGTCCACCCATTGCACCGATTCCAGGCAGGCGCGGATGTTCTCCACTTCGTTCTTGGTGATGATGATCACGGATAACCGGCTCATGGCGCTTTCCGCGTCAAGGGCGCATACAGCAGTGCGCTGAAGAAGGCGAACCAGTGGCCCTCGGTGAAGTCCATCAGCATCGAGTTCAGCAGACTGGCGACCGCCATGCTCAGCACGAAGGCAGCCGCCAGTTGCCGTTGCGGGGTTTCCAGCCGAAGACGCAGCCGCCATTCCATGCCGAGCAACGTCAGCCACAGCAACAGCCCCGGCAGGCCGATCTGGATCGCGTTCAGCAGGTACTGGTTGTGCGGGTTGCTCGTCGCCGGGCAGGCATCGTCGTTGGCGTTTTTCCGATAGGCTTGCGCGAACGCGCCGGTGCCATAACCGAGTGGGCGGGCGGTGATCAGGCTCAGGCCGCGCCAGTAGAATTGCAGACGTGACACGCTGCTGGAGGTATCGCGGCAGTCGTCATAGGCGGGCAGGTGTGTCTCTAACTGTTGGATGCGCAAATGAAAGACAGGCGATACCTGCCAGGCCAGGGCGATCGCGGTGGTGCTCAGCAGGATGCCCACGGCGAGTCCTTGCCAGCGCCATTGTTGGTATAGGAACACCAGCGTCAGCAGGATCAGCAGCAGGTAGCCGGTGCGCCCGGGATTGATCAACACGTTCGCGCCGGCAAACAGAGCCAGGCACCACCACAGCCAGCGTCGGCGCTTGTCGAAGCGGCCCTTCCACAGCAGCAGGTAGGTGCCGAAGGCGATTAGGATGCCCTGGGTCACGCTGGATTTGAACACGGTGTATTCCTGTCCTGGCGGCCCGGCCGGCAGCAGGTCGAGAAATTGTAGCCACGAGGCGACCAGCGTTAAGAGTATCGTGGCGAGAAAGGCATCCAGCGCGCGCTGGCGCCAGGCGGCCTCGCGCAATATCCACATTAGGACCGGGATATACAAGAGTTTGCGGTATTTGCCGAGCATGTCCCAGCCACTCGCCAGGCGGCTATCGCCGAGCACCACGCCCAGCGCGAACAGCAGATACAGCGCCAGCGCCAGTTGCGCGATGCGATTGCCTCGCAACACGTCGAGCGCATCCCGCCAGCGCCGCGCCGCCAGCCAGAACAGCAGGCACAGCGCCAGGGTGATGCTCGGCCAGACGGTTGGCATCGGTATCGCCGCGCCGCTGGCGACGGCCATGATCCGGCTGTAACGCAGCATGCGTCGATGGAAGCCGCTCATCCGCGAAACTGCTGCTGATACAGCGTCGCGTAGGCGCCGGCCTGTTTCAGCAGGGTGACGTGGTCGCCAGATTCGACGACCCGGCCGTCGTCCATCACGATGATGCGGTCGGCGCCCTCGACGGTCGACAGTCGGTGCGCGATGACAATGGTCGTGCGGCCCTGCTTGAGCTTCTCCAACGCGTCCTGGATGAGTTGTTCCGAGCGGGTGTCCAAGGCGGAGGTGGCTTCGTCGAGAATCAGGATCGGCGCGTCCTTGAGTAGGGCGCGGGCGATCGCCAGACGTTGGCGCTGGCCGCCGGAGAGCATTGCGCCGCGCTCGCCGACGCGCGTGTCGAGTC
>JALSSX010000311.1 GCA_026984055.1 Sedimenticola sp.
GCTCGACCTTCTCGGAATACACCGTCGTGCCCGAGATCGCGTTGGCGAAGATCAACAAGGCCGCGCCGTTGGACAAGGTCTGTCTGCTCGGTTGTGGCGTGACCACAGGGATAGGCGCGGTACTGAACACCGCGAAGGTCGAGCCGGGCGCCAGCATTGCGGTATTCGGCCTCGGTGGCATCGGTCTGTCGGTGGTGCAGGGCGCGGTGATGGCCGGCGCCGGCCGCATCATCGCCGTCGATGTCAACGATGACAAATGGGCGATGGCGAAGGCGCTCGGCGCGACCGATTTCGTCAATCCGAACAAGCTCCCTGGAACCACCGGCGAAGCCATTGTCGAGATGACCCGGGGCGGCGTGGACTACTCCTTCGAATGTATAGGCAATGTGCATGTGATGCGCGAGGCGCTGGAATGCTGTCACATGGGCTGGGGCGTGGCGACCATCATCGGTGTCGCCGGAGCCGGTCAGGAGATCCGCACGCGGCCTTTTCAACTGGTCACCGGGCGAACCTGGAAAGGCACCGCTTTTGGCGGCGTGAAAGGGCGCAGCGAATTGCCGGGCTATGTCGATCGTTATATGAACGGCGATATCGAACTCGACAGCTTGGTGACGCATACGATGGGGCTGGAGGATATCAACACCGCCTTCGACCTGATGCATGCGGGCGAAAGCATTCGCTCGGTGATAATCTTCTGAGACAGGGTGATGCAACAAATCGAATCAATAAAGGAATCCGGTGGCTGGCTGAACCGTTACGTTCATCCGTCGGCCTGTTGTCAATGCGACATGACCTTCTCCGTCTACCTGCCACCCCGGGTGGAGCGGGAGCCGGTGCCGGCGGTTTATTTTCTCTCCGGCTTGACCTGCACGGATGACAACTTCCGCACCAAGGCCGGCGCGCAGCGGTATGCCGCCGAACTCGGATTGGCGCTTGTCATCCCCGACACTAGCCCACGCGGCGACGGGGTGGCCGACGAGCCGGAGCGCTATGACCTGGGCCAGGGGGCCGGCTTCTATATTGACGCCATCCGCCAACCCTGGGCCAAGCATTACCAGATGTACCGTTATGTCACCGATGAACTCCCCGCCCTGGTCGAGAGCCGCCTGCCATTGATTCCCGGATTGCGATCCATCGCCGGGCATTCCATGGGTGGCCACGGCGCGCTGATCTGCGCGTTGAAAAACCCAGGCATGTACCGATCGGCATCCGCTTTCGCGCCGATCTGCAACCCGGTCATCAGCCCTTGGGGGCAGGGCATCTTCGCCGCCTACCTCGGCAATGACCAGACCGAATGGGAACAATGGGACGCCACCTGTCTGTTGCGCGCCGGCGCGCAAAGTCCGCCATTGCGCGTCGATCAGGGCCTGGCCGATGAATTCCTCGTCGAACAACTCCATCCGGAGCATCTCGAAGACATCTGCCGGGCAAGGAACCTGCCGTTGATCCTGGAAAGGCATGCGGGCTACGACCACAGCTATCACTTCATTGCCAGCTTCATTGGTGAGCACCTGGCGTTTCATGCACGGGCGTTGCGGGGCTGATGTGTGCGGTCTGACGCGTCAAGCCGCCAGATTGCCGACCGCCCGACCGACCTGGAGCAACGCCTTTTCCAGCCTTGCCGGCCACGGCTGGGCGCAGTTCAGTCGGATGCAGTTTCGGTATTTCTCCGCCGCCGAGAATATCCGCCCCGGCGCGATGCTGATGCGGTGTTCAAGCAGGCGATGGCTGAGTCGCAAGGTGTCGGTGCTGTCGTCGAATTCCAGCCACAACACGAAGCCGCCTTGCGGTCGAGTCACCCGGGTGCTGGTGGGAAATTACTTGCTGAGCGTGTGCGAGAAACGTTCGATCTGCGCGGCATATCGCGCTCGCGCCTGGCGTAGGTGGCGCTCGTAACCTCCTTCGGCAAGGAAATTGGCCAGCGCCAGCTGAGAGAGCGTCGGCGCGGCCAGATTGCTCACCTACTTCAGATACTCGGCGCGCTGGAAATAACGTTCCGGCAACACCATCCAGCCAATGCGCAGGCCTTGTGACATGGTTTTCGAGAAGGATGAGCAGTAGATGACCGGGTTCCTGTTCATGTCGGCGGTGAAGCTGTGCGGGCTGCGCGGTCGAATACCATCAAAACCGATGTCGCCAGAGATGTCGTCTTCGATCAGCGTCAGCTCGTGGCGCGATGCGAGGCGGACCAAGCCGTGTTTGTTCTCGTCAGGCATCCGGCTGCCGAGCGGATTGCTGAAGTGTGGTATCGACACACTGGCTTTCACTGGCCATTGCTCCAGCGCCAGTTCCAATGCCCCCAGCTTGAGCGCAGGTAGGCCGGGTGGAAAACATGCCGTCGGGGTAGTGGGAACGGTACGTAATGGCGTGTCGATTGGACATCGTTGTCGGGACGTTGGAGATTTTTCGGGAAAATAGTATGTCTGAACACGCGTGTTGCTGGATAGACGGCGACATCCCTCCGAGGCCCGGATTTCGGTATTCGGTCACGGTTTCCTGTATGGTGATGGGGTCTTTGAGGGCGTACGTTTCTGTAACCGCCGACCTTTCGGTCTCGATCGGCATCTGCGACGCCTGCGTAATTCTGCGGCGGCGCTGCTGCTGGAAATTCCGTTGAGCGCCGAGCAGCTTATCCGCGCCGTGGCCGACACCATCACGGCGTCTCCGCTCGATGACGGTTATCTGCGCATCATCGTCACGCGCGGCGTCGGGCCGCTGGGTATCGATCCCTCCAGTTGCGGGCGGGGCAATGTCATCATCATCATCGTCGACGAGTTACACATGCTCGATGAAGCGCGCCGCGTCGAAGGAGTCAGTGTGACCGTCACCTCGACACGGTGCATGACAGCGGACCGGCTCGATCCTCGCATCAAGAGCCTGAATTATCTGAACGCGATTCTCGCACGCATCGAGGCCAACCAGGCCGGCGCGGATGAAGCCATACTCTTGAACCACGCTGGACGCGTTGCCGAGGGCAGTGCCGATAATCTGTTCATCTTTTGATGACGGCAAATCATTGAAAATGAAGGAACCGGGAAATCGCATTTTCCGCTTCCGTCGTTGAAAAAGTCCATGGACGGACTTTTTCAACATCCTGTTAGGTTAGGGTCTGTTGACAAGAAAACAATGGGTGCTTTTCCAGGGGAAAGCCTGAGTGCTGAGGCGCTTTTTCCGCCCAGCGGCGTTGTCATGCGCTCATATCGCTTCACGATACATCGCTCACGTCCCTGACCTGCATTCTTGAAGGTTGGCCGAACCCGGTTCGTCCTGGTGCCCCAGCCGATGGATTTATTCTGACAGACCACGATCTTTTTGGGTGCCGGGTCGATCATTCGAGGATGTCTTCCCATGACAGACAATCATTCCGTCATCATCGATGGCAATCAGGCAGCCGCCACCATGGCGCATCTGACCAACGAAGTCATCGCCATCTATCCGATTACGCCGTCGTCGCCGATGGGCGAGTGGTCGGACGAATGGTCGTCGTTGGGCAAGACCAACCTGTGGGGTAACGTCCCCGAGGTCATTGAGATGCAGAGCGAGGGCGGCGCGGCCGGCGCGGTGCATGGCGCCTTGCAGGGCGGTGCGTTGACGACGACCCTCACCTCGTCGCAGGGCTTGTTGTTGATGATCCCGAACATGTACAAGATCGCCGGCGAGCTGACGCCAACGGTGTTCCATGTCGCGGCGCGTTCGCTGGCGGCGCAGGCCTTGTCGATCTTTGGCGATCATAGTGATGTGATGGCGACCCGCCAGACCGGATTTGCGATGCTGGCCTCCAACTCGGTACAGGAAGTCATGGATCAGGCACTCATCGCGCAGGCGGCGACCTTGCGCGCGCGCATTCCGATCGTGCATTTTTTCGATGGCTTTCGTACCTCGCACGAGGCCGTGAAGATCGAGGCGGTATCCAGGGAAACGGCGCGCGCGATGATCGACGCCGAGCCGGCGCATGCGCATCGCGAACGCGGCATGACACCGGATCGTCCGGTAATTCGCGGCACCTCGCAGAACCCGGACGTGTATTTTCAGGCGCGCGAGACCGTCAATCCCTATTACGACGCCATGCCTGGGATCGTTCAGGCGTGCATGGATCGTTTTGCCAAGCTCACTGGGCGCCACTACCGTTTGTTCGACTATGTCGGCGCCGAGGATGCCGAGCGCGTCATCGCGCTGATGGGCTCGGGTGGTGAAACAGCGCATGAGACGGTCGATCACCTGAACGCGCATGGTGAGAGAGTGGGGTTGTTGAAAGTGAGGCTCTACCGGCCATTCTCGGCGGAGCATCTGACCGCCGCGCTACCGCGGACGGCGGCGCGTATCGCCGTGCTCGATCGCACCAAGGAACCTGGCGCGGATGGCAAGCCTCTGTATAAAGACGTGTTGACCGCGTTGGCCCGGCACAGCGTGGAAACCGGCGGGCCGATGCCACTGGTCATTGGCGGTCGTTATGGCTTGTCATCCAAGGAGTTTACCCTGGCAATGGTGAAGGGTGTCTTCGAGGAACTGGAGAAAGCGCGACCGAAGAATGCGTTCACCGTCGGTATCATCGATGATGTCGGCCACACCAATTTTGCGTGGGACGCGGCCTTCCGCAGCGATGCCAGCAGGCGCGCCACCTGCTGCGTGTTCTACGGGCTGGGCAGCGACGGCACCGTCAGCGCGAACAAGAACTCGATCAAGATCATCGGAGAAGAGACCCAGCTGCATGCGCAGGGCTACTTTGTCTACGATTCGAAGAAAGCCGGCGCGGTGACGGTGTCGCATTTGCGCTTCGGTCCCGATCCAATTCGTTCGACCTACCTGATCGCCGATGATGAGGCCCGCTTCGTCGGCTGCCATCAGCCGGTCTTCATCGAGCGCTACGACATGCTGGCGAAGGCCGCGCCGGACGGCGTGTTTCTGCTGAATTCGCCGCATTCCGCCGATAGCGTGTGGAACACCCTGCCGAAGAGTATGCAGCGGCAGATCATCGACAAACGATTGCGATTCCATGTGATCAACGCTTACGCGGTAGCCAATCAGTCGGGCATGGGGCGGCGCATCAATACGGTGATGCAGACCTGCTTCTTCGCCATCTCCGGTATCCTGCCGCGCGCCGAGGCGATCGAAAAGATCAAGGCCAGTGTCGAGAAGACCTATGGACGCAAAGGCCGGCGCATCGTCGAGCACAACTTTCGCGCCATCGACGCGACCTTGGCGAATCTGCACGAAGTCGGCGTGCCGACCCAGGCCGGCGGCCAGTTCGAGCGCCCACTGGTGGTCCCCGAGCACGCGCCCGAATTCGTCAAGCGGGTGACCGCCAGAATCATCGAGGGCAAGGGCGACGAACTGCCAGTCAGTGTTTTGCCGGCTGATGGCACTTGGCCGTTGTCCACGGCGCGCTGGGAAAAGCGCAATGTGGCGCTGGAGATCCCGGTGTGGGATGAGAAATTGTGCATCCACTGCGGCAAATGCCCGTTCGTCTGTCCGCATGCGGCGATCCGTGGCAAGGCCGTACCGGTCGATATGCTGAAGGATGCGCCAGAGACCTTCAAGCATGTACCGATCAAGGGCAAGGAGTTTCCCGAGGGCACGCATATCGTCTATCAGGTCGCGCCGGAGGACTGCACCGGTTGCGGGCTGTGCGTCGACATCTGCCCGGCGAAGGATAAACATCAGAGCAACCGCAAGGCGCTGAACATGGCGCCGCAGCCGCCATTGCGGGAAACAGAAGCTGAAAACTGGGCCTATTTCGAGCGCTTGCCGGATTACGATCGCATCCAGATCAAATGGAAAACGATGAAGGGCTCGCAATTGGCCGAGCCGCTGTTCGAGTTTTCCGGTGTCTGTGTTGGCTGTGGCGAGAGGCCCTACGTCCGCCTCGCCTCGCAGTTGTTCGGTGACCGCATGCTGGTTGCGAACGCAACCGGTTGTTCGTCCATCTATGGCGGTAACCTGCCGACCACCCCGTGGGCCGCGAACAAGGCGGGCCGGGGTCCGGCGTGGAACAACTCGTTGTTCGAAGACAACGCCGAGTTCGGGCTGGGCTTTCGCTTGGCGGTTGACCAGCATGACGCCCGGGCGCGTGCCTTGCTGAACAGGATGCGGGATAGGCTGGACTTCGATCTGGTCGAAGCTCTGTTGACCGCCGATCAGTCCGACGAGCCGGGCGTCCACGAGCAACGTCAGCGCGTCGAGCAACTGAAACAGCGACTTGCCGGGATGAGAGGCGACGACGCGGTCGACCTGTTGTCGGTTGCCGACTATCTGGTGAAGAAGAGCGTCTGGATCATGGGTGGCGACGGCTGGGCCTATGACATCGGTTTCGGCGGGTTGGATCACGTGTTGGCCTCCGGTCGCAACGTGAACATTCTGGTGCTGGACACCGAAGTCTATTCCAACACCGGCGGCCAGACCTCCAAGGCCACGCCACTGGGCGCCGTGGCGAAGTTTTCCGCCGCCGGTAAATCAGCACACAAGAAGGATCTGTCGATGATCGCGATGGCTTACGAGAATGTCTATGTCGCGCATGTTGCATTCGGTGCCAAGGATATGCAGACCCTGCGTGCTTTCATCGACGCGGAATCCTATCCGGGACCGTCGCTGATTATCGCCTACAGTCCATGCATCGCTCACGGCATCGACCTGAAAAACAACTTGCATCAGCAGGAGCTGGCGATCAAGGCCGGTCATTGGAACCTGTTCCGCTTCGATCCGCGACGCGCGGCCGAAGGCAAGAATCCGTTGCAACTCGACTCCAAGGAACCGTTGATCCCGTATCGCGAATTCGCCAACACCGAGATCCGCTTCAGCATGCTGGCGCGTAGCCAGCCGGAACATGCCGAGGCGCTGCTCGAGAAGGCGCAGGCATTGGCGAAGACCCGCTATCACTACTACAGACAACTGGCTGAGATCCCCTGGGACGGGGACAAGCCGTTGAACAAACTGCCGGAGGGCAACTGATGGACTTGTCGACAAGCTATCTGGGGCTGAAGCTGAAGAACCCCCTGGTGCCATCCGCTTCGCCATTGTCCAGGGATCTGGCCACGGCGAAGCGACTGGAAGATGCTGGCGCGGCGGCGATCGTGATGTATTCGCTGTTCGAGGAAGACGTGCGCCACGAGGACGAGGCATTGGACGAATTCTTCCATAGGCAGGATGTCGGCCACGCCGAGGCCGATAGTTACCGCTCGATGGTGAACACGCCAGGCAATGGCGTGGACGACTACCTGGCGCGGATCGATGCGCTGAAACGGGCCCTGGAGATCCCGGTGATCGCCAGTCTGAATGGCATCACGCCCGAGGGCTGGCATGAGCATGCGCTGGAGATCGAACAGGCCGGTGCCGACGCGCTGGAGCTGAATGTCTACTACGTGCCGGCCAACCTCGATGAAACCGGCGAGCGGGTTGAGCAGTGTCATATCGATATTCTGATGACGATACGTTCGCAGGTGAATATCCCGATCACGATGAAGTTGTCGCCGCAATTCAGCGCTATCGGCAATATGGTGAAAAGGCTGGAAGCCGCCGGCGCGAACGGCGTGTCGCTGTTCAACCGCTTCTACCAGCCGGGCATCGATCTGGAGACACTGAGGGTCGTCCCGGAACTGCACCTCTCCACGCCCGCCGAAGTCCTGTTGCGCATGCGCTGGATCGCGATACTGCACGGCCGGGTCGGATTGTCACTGGCCGCTACCGGTGGCATACACGGCGCCGAGGATGCATTACGCCTTCTCCTGACTGGCGCAGATGTCATCCATCTGTGCGCCATCCTGCTGAAACAGGGGGCGGAACATCTGGGCGTCATCCTCGCCGAGATGGCAGCTTGGCTGGAAGTCCATGAGTACGAATCCATCGAACAGATGAAAGGCAGCGTCAGTCAACAGCATGCCGAGAATCCCACCGCCTACGAGCGCGCCAACTACCTGGAGGTATTGCGCGGTTATTCGAGTCGTTTCTGCTGAATTAACATTTGTTAAGGATTAGCGTATTGTACTGGTGAAAGAATGGTGCGCAAATATAAAAACTGAATAAATGATTTTTAGTTAATCAGGAAATGCTGATTTTCTGTGTATTACCACCGCCCATCGTTGATTATTTATCGATACCTGTGCGATCGTGCTGGCGATGGATCAGCTGTGGTAACTCAATGGCCAGGGTTCCGTGATGGCTTGTCAGGCATAGATGCATTGCGGCTATTGTCCTGTTATTTTTAGGGTTTATCCTTCACCCGCGCATGGGATATTAGCGTTGCGCGGGGTTTGATATTCAATAAGAAAATATACGGTTTTTCGGCTCGTCAAATGACGAGCCTGATGAGATGCCGATTCCACGAACATTCAACTCTCGTTGCCTGCCGACAGGCGTCAAATCTGTTTGTGTGGGTTTGGCGTGTTGGCGCTGGCAACGCTATACCTTTAAGGAGAACCATCATGCCCGAATTGACTTCAGAACAAGAGCGGCAGGCGATCGCGGAGGCGCCCAAGGGAACCTGGGCGATTTTGATCGTGTATGCGTTGTTTATGTCGGCAGCCTGGGCTTATATGTTCTTTGGGCTTTTCCTTTCCCATGGTCCGGTAAATTGATGGAGTCCCGCCATGCATATTGATGCCACGGAAAAAAAGTGGATTTATCTCACGTTTCTGTTGACCTTTGCCGGCATGGGCGTGCTGGCGGCGTATGCCGTCATGGATAATATCCATCCACCCAGTAATGTGGAAACGGTCGATTCCGCTGCGCTGCATTTGAGCAAGGAATTCAACGAGGATGCGCTAGGTGTGAAACGGGAAGCCGATGGCTCCATCCGGGTCACGATGGTGGCCGCGCGCTATGGTTTCTTTCCCCAGAAGCTCGTCGTGCCGGTGGATACCCCGGTGACGATCCGCATCGCTAGCGCCGACGTGCTGCATGGCATCCATACGGTACAAAGCAATTTTAATACGATGGTGGTGCCTGGTTATGTCTCGGAAGTGAATACGACCTTCCAGAAAACCGGCGTGTTCCCGATGTTCTGTAACGAGTATTGCGGTCTCGGGCACGATTTCATGTGGGCGCGCCTGAGCGTCGTGCCCAAAGAAAAATTCAAACTGTAAGGGGGCTGCACGATGCAAAGTCATGCCGATGTGGCAAAACTGGGGCTGGCGAACTTCTGGATCGCTTTCATCACCTTCGCGCTGGCCGCGTTGTTGGGCCTCTATCAGGTGCTGGAGCGTTCCGGCATGATTCCGCAACTGGAATCGGTTGAGCTGTACTTCGGCTCGGTGTCCAGTCACGGGGTCATCATGGGGTTCGTCTTGACGACCTTCTTCATCATGGGGTTTGGTTACTGGTCCGCGGGCACCAGTCTGAAGATGCCGGTATGGAATAAGAGACTGGCCTGGTTCGGTTTCTTCCTGACCCTGCTCGGCACGGCCATGGCGGCGGTGATGTTGTTCACTGGGCAGGCATCGGTGCTCTATACCTTCTATCCCCCCTTGAAGGCCAGCCCGATATTCTATATTGGCGCCGCGCTGTTGGTGGTTGGCTCCTGGGTGTGGGTATTGGAGATGATCATGATGATGCACAAGTGGAAGCAGGCCAATCCCGGCCAGCCCGTGCCACTGATCATGTTCGGCACCACCGCGAATGCCATCCTGTGGTTCTTCACCAGCCTGGGTGTGGCATCCGAAGATCTCTTTCAGTTGATTCCTTGGTCGCTGGGTTGGATCGAGACCATCGATGTCGGTCTGGCGCGCACATTGTTTTCCTGGACGCTGCATGCCATCGTCTATTTCTGGCTGATACCCGCGTATCTTGCGATGTATACCCTGTTGCCCAGGCTTGCCGGCGGCAAGCTGTTCAGTGACGAGATGGCGCGGATCTCCTTCATCATGCTGCTGGTATTCAGCGTGCCGATCGGTTTCCATCATCTGTATGTCGATCCGATGCAGGCCGATGGCTGGAAGTTCTTGCATATGATCGGCACCTTCATGGTGGCGGTGCCGACCTTGTTCACCGGTTTTACGGTGATTGCCTCGATGGAGGTCGCCGGACGCATGCGTGGCGGCAAGGGATTGTTCGGCTGGATCAAGACGATCAATTGGGATGATCCGCTGGTGCTCGCCGGTGGCTTGTCGCTGTTGATGCTGACCGTTGGCGGCTGGGGCGGCTTGGTCAACGCCAGCTATTCGATGGATGTGATGGTGCATAACACCCAGTGGATCACCGGTCATTTCCATCTGATCTTTGCCGGCACCTCGGTGATCATGTATTTCGCCCTGGCCTACCACATCTGGCCGAAGATGACCGGCAGGCCGTTGGTTTCCAAGTCCCTGGCCAAGGCACAACTCTGGCTGTGGTTCATCGGCATGCTGGTCTTGACACTCCCATGGCATGTGATGGGTTTGCTGGGGCAGCCGCGCCGTATCAGTGTCGCGCCTTATGGGAACGAGGTCGCGAAGAGCTGGATTCCCT
Organism: Sedimenticola sp.; assembly: GCA_026984055.1. Taxonomy (GTDB): domain Bacteria; phylum Pseudomonadota; class Gammaproteobacteria; order Chromatiales; family Chromatiaceae; genus JALSSX01. Next base: position 10,435 of record JALSSX010000311.1, read on the forward strand.
ATGAGATGGCGATGGTCGTCGGTGGCGTCATCCTGACGGTTTCGGCCTTGATGTTGATCGTGATCCTGTTCGGAACGCATCTGCGTCGGGCCACGCTGGAGGATCGTGAAATGGCGTATGCCGAGCCGGTCGAGCCGGTGCTTCGCCTGCCGGCCTTGTTGAACGGCTTCGGTTTCTGGGCCGCTGTCATCACTGTCTATCTGATCGCGAGTTACGGGTATCCTATCCTGCAATTCTTCTTGATGGACACCCATGGCACCTTTCCGTGGAGTATCTGAGCATGATCGGGAATATGAGAACAATCTTTGTCGTGTTGGGGCTGGTGCTTGCCGGGTCGGTGGTTGCCGAGCCTTCTTCCACCGTGGTTTGGGATTCCGCTACCCGGCATCTGGTCGACAGCGCCGACCCGGGGCGCGGCGCCGAAGTGGCCGAACCCTGTGTCGCTTGTCATGGCAAAACGGGTACCGAAAAACTGCGGCCGAATTTTCCGTTGCTGTCCGGCCAGACAGCTACCTATATCTATAAGCAGATGATGGACTACAAGGAGAGTCGTCGTGGTCACGGCATCATGCAGAACTTTGCCTCCTCGATGACGCCGCAAGAGATTGCCGACGTGGCGGCCTGGTTTCAGAGCCTGTCCCTGCCACCGGCGAAGCAAGAGACGGTGACCGAGCACGCGGTAAAGTTGGTCGGCAAGGGGGATGGCCCGCGTCTGCTGCCACCCTGTGCGGCCTGTCATGGTCGCAAGGGCGAAGGCGCGATCGTGGATGTCCCGGCGCTTGCCGGGCAGAATAAGGATTATTTCGTCGTCACCATGCAAGCCTATAAATCCGGTGAGCGGGGAAACGACATCTATAATCGCATGCGCCTGATCGCCGCATCCTTGTCGGATGAGGAGATCAACGAATTGGCGGCTTATTACGCGGCGCTTGGAAACGACTGAGCCTCCCTCGGCCGGGTCAGCGTGAAAGCAAGCGGTCGGCCGCCTGTGATTCGTCCGTGTCAGGTTCCTGGCCAAACCGCTTGATCACCGAGTTTGTCTCGCCCCTCTGGCGCATGTCCGAGGGGTTCTTTTTGGAGATGAGTTGCCTCTGGAATGCTTCCATTGCGCCACGCCGGTCACATCGAGGCATCCTCCGATGCTGGGTGTTCTCGGCGGGCAGCGCGTGTTCTGTTGCGAGGGTTGCGCCGCCGTGTGTCGCGCGATCGTCGAATCCGGCAACGCGGACTACTATCGTTTTCGCGACACGCCGGCGCGGCTCGTCGATGCCGCGCGGCTCGGCGAGCTGAACGAGAAGCTACGGCTATACGACCACCCCGAGATTCAAAAGGATTTCGTGCGCGGCGAGTCGGGCTGGAAGGAGGCATTGCTGATTCTCGAGGACATCGAATGCGCTGCTTGCCTGTGGCTGAATGAACGCCATTTGCGCAAGCTCGATGGCGTGCTCGATGTGGAGATGGATTACACCAGTCAGCAGGCGCGGGTGCGCTGGGATCCGTCGCGCATCCAGCTTAGTGAGATTCTGCGTGCGATCCAGTCTATCGGTTACGTCGCGCATCCCTTCGATCCGGCGCATCGCGAGCAGCTGAACGCGGAACACAAACAGCGCTCCATCCAGCGTCTGATCTTTGCCGCCGTGCTGGGCATGGTGGTGATGAACTTTTCGCTGAGCACTTATCTGTTCGGCGCGCCGGACGCGCATGGCGATTACCCGATGTGGGTGGATATCGGGCGCTGGACCAGTCTGTTCGTCAGCGCTTTGTTGCTCGCCTATCCGGGGCAATTGTTCTTTCGCGATGCCTGGCGGCAGTTGCGTGGCGGGCGGGCGGGCATGGACGTGCCGGTGGCCCTGGGTCTGTCGATCGCCTGGCTGGGCAGCCTGTACGCTACCGCCACCCAGCGTGGCGATGTGTATTTCGAATCGATTGCGATGTTCGTGTTGTTTCTGCTCGTAGCGCGCCATGCGGAGTTGCGCGCCCGGCTGCGCGCGGTCGCGCTGCTCGATCGGGTCTCAACCATCGTTCCCCGCCTGGTCGAGCGTATCGACGCGGACGGTGTTGTTCAGGTGCCGGTCGTTGAATTGCAACCTGGTGATCGTATCCGGCTGTCGCCCGGGGAGATGGTGCCGGTGGATGGGGTCATCGTCGAGGGTGGCGGTAGCGTTGACGAATCCCTGTTGACCGGCGAGTCGACGCCGCTCCGAAAGCAACCCGGAGACCCGTTAGTCAGTGGTTCCGTCAATATCGATCAGCTCAGCATCGTCCGGGTGACCGCCGATCGTCAGGCCTCGACCCTGGAGCGCATCCAACGCCTGACCGACGTCGGTATGCACAACCCGCCGCGCATGGTACGGCTCGCCGACCGGATCGCCGCCGTTTTCGTCTGGGGTGTGCTGCTGATCGCGGCAGCCACGGCGTTGTATTGGTGGCTGGTCGAACCGTCACGGCTGATCGGCAACGTGGTCGCGGTATTGATCGTGACCTGCCCGTGCGCCCTGGCGCTGGCCGCGCCGGTCGCGACGACGCTGAGCGCGGCCGGTTTGTCGCGACTGGGTATCGTGCCGCTGCGCATGGCCGCTATCGAAGCGCTTGGGCCAGTCGATACCCTAGTGTTCGACAAGACCGGTACCTTGACCCGGGGCAAGCCCGAGCTGACCCGGATCCAGCTGCTGGGAGGGAGTGATCGCAGCGCTTGCCTGTCGATTGCAAAGGCAATGGAACAGGGTTCCGAACACCCATTCGCGCGGGCGATCCGGCGCTGTGCGCGGGAAGTCGATCCGGCGACCCTGAGCAACATCCGAAATCATCCAGGGCAGGGGGTCGAGGCGGAGAACCAGGTTGGCGCGTGGCGTCTCGGCAGTGCGGTTTTCTGCGGTGCCGATCGGGGTGCGCTGTTGGACGATTGCGGCCTCTCCGAGGCGGCTGGGCGCAGCGAGCTGTTTCTCGCCCGTGATGGCGAGGTCGTCGCGGTATTTTTTCTCGACGATCCGTTGCGTGAAGGCATCGTCCAAGCCTTGCGCGGTTGGCGTCGGCAGGGTATTCGACGTTTCGTCATACTCAGTGGTGATCACCAGCACAGTGTCGACCGGGTCGCGTCGCGGATCGACGCGGACCTGGCGCTGGGCGGTCTGTCACCCGAGGACAAGCTGCACTGGATCGAGAACGAGCAACGTCACGGGCATCGGTTGGCGATGTTTGGCGACGGCATCAACGATGCGCCGACCCTGGCATCGGCTGATGTCTCGTTCGCGTTCTCCGATGCCACCCATCTGGCGCAATCCAGCAGTGACTTCATTATCCTGAACCCGGGTTTCGGCGGGTTGGTCGATGCGTATGACTTGATATTTCAAACCCGCCGGATAATCAGGCAAAACCTGCTTTGGGCGTTGATCTACAACCTGCTGGCGATACCTGCCGCGGCGGCTGGCTGGGTTCCGCCCTGGCTGGCGGCGATCGGCATGTCGCTGAGTTCCTCTGTTGTTATCATCAATGCCTTGCGCTTGAAAAGAAACCCGTCACTTGGCGAGATATCCAGCGATTATGTTGGGGTATAAAATATAAGCCTTCCCTTATTTTCTTACGGCACTGGCTCATTGCATGCTATTGATATATGTTAAAGACTTGAAACAACGCGCGCCGCCATACTTGAGTAGAATATTCACTGGATATGCCCCGCTGTCGCTGGATAAATATATCGGCATCATTCAGTAAATGAACCCAACGGATTTTTATCGTCCAATATGCTAGGCATGGCGGGCGCGTATTAATCTGCTTGTTGCGAACCCTGATGTGGAACCCCGCTGTTCGGATCATGCTCCAACCCATCGATCCAGACAGGCTATCCATCCCCTGGAGGAAAATAATGACTACCAGACACTCCAAACCGCTATCGCATGGCTGTTTTCCGGGCCTGTTCGTCGCGGCTGTCGTCAGCCTCATATTCGTTGTTGGCGGCATGGCACAGGCGAAAGAACAGAAAAAGGCGGCGGTGAAGCCGCTCAATGATTACAACATCACGATCAATTATGAGCTGGGCATGCATTGCACCGGCTTCGATTTCACCTACTGCTGTATTCTTCCGCCCTATAACTCCATTCAGAGTCAGGTAATAAAAACCAGCGATGGACCGGATAAACTGCCGCGCCTGCTGGGTTCGGCAGAGGAAAACCCCGATATTCTGGTGGATGGCGATAAACGCATGAAGCTGAACTATACCCACGTCGGAAATACCTTTTCCGAGGGCGCGAAGCTGACCTACTGGCGCATCCCCTACGATGTGAACGGCGACGGAAGCTACGGACCCAACGAGAACGTCGGCAACGCGTACTTCACGCAGTTGTATATCTACAAAGATCTGGAAGGCAGCAATCCAACCGGCACCAGCAAGGACAGCGAGAAGAAGCGCGTCGGCATCGAATTACCGATTCCGGTTGATCATGGTCCTACCGGTCAGCCACTGAATGGTGGCGCCATGAAATATTCGGGCCAGACCGGCACCATCGTGTATAGCAAATCGCCGGTACTCGACAATGTCCCCATCATGTTGACCAATCCGGGTATCTGGGAAGCGCTGGGCCTGCCACTGACGCCATTCGGCGATGATCTCGCCGACCGTGATCCGTTGACGACCGTGGAGTCAGAGATATCCCCTTACCAGCAGGCCCAGGTCTCCCTGGTGGATGCCGATACCGGCAAACCGATTCTCGACAGCCACACTGGCAAGCCAATCTCATTCATCGGCACCAACCCGATCGATGTACCGAACTGCGCCAACTGCCATTCCAACGCGAACGCAAACGGCAAGAAATATCAGCTGTACAAGCAGGAGAAGGCCTTCTGGAAGTCCCTGGGCGCGACCGACTACATCGCCAACCTCAAGGCAACCTCGGTATCCGTGCTCCAGATCCATGATGGCAAGTTCGGTACCGATTTCCTGGACAAGTACGATCCGAAGAGTCGATCCAAGGACAACCGTCTTGGCCGCGATCCCATACTGTGTCAGAAATGCCATGCCGACAACGTCATCGGCGTGCTGAAGTCACGTGGCACGGTCGAATCGGTGACCGGCATGGACAAGAAGAAGGACAAGCCCCTGGAGCCACTGAGCCAGGCCATACATCGAGGTCATCTTCAGGTGCGCGCGTTGAGCGATTCCCAGGGACGCACCGGCATGTGCCAGGGTTGTCATCCGGCGCATCGCCAGGATCACGACATGAAGGGCTATCCGATCACGCCAGAAGGCCGTAACGCCTATGCCGATGCCGATAACCGTGACTCCAAGGGCGGCTGCTATGTCGGCCGTGACGTGCATTCCAACCCAGGCAAGGATAGCGACGGCGCGGAGACGCCCGAATATCTGAATGCGATCGGCAAGTGGCTGAAGACCAACATATCCAGGATTGGCACAGGCGAGAAGGGCAAAGGGCTGTGGTGCACCAACTGCCACAACCAATTGAGCCGCATCCTCTATCAATATGACAACATCGAACAGGCGTTCTGGCAGAAGGGCAAGACCCTGCGCAACAAATCGCTGAAGGAGATTGCCGCCGTCGTCGGCGTCAGCGTCGAGGAACTGACCAACGAATGGATGGACCCGAAGACCAAGCCGAGCACCTTCATCCCGAAACAGGCGGACATGAAGCACATCCTGCGGGTCTGGGATCGTGATCGTCTGGTGCCGGATATCGCCGTCATTGCCACCAAGGATGGCGAACCCATGATTCACAAGGACGAAGACGGCGACCTGAACGTGACCATCCTGTCGACCAATCCAGCGGTGGATATCGCCTCGCTGAAGCTGCCGCCGGGCGCGGACGGCGCAATCGCGGTGCCCTATGATGCGGCCGATCATGGGCGTGACTACTGGCTCTCGCCCGGCGTGCCACATTGCGCGGACTGCCACGCGGCGCCCTATGTCGAGGGTCAGGGCGGCGCGGCCTTTCCGATCAACCAGCCGGGAAAATACAGCCAGGTGCGTTATTCCAAGGGGCACGCGGGCCTTGCTTGCCAGTCTTGCCATGAGTCCATCCATGGTCTCTACCCGGTGACGCCGCGCATCGACACGACCACCTACAAGCAACCGCTGCAGTACAACCCGGATGGCAGCCATGGACCACTGAAATGTCCGGCTTGCCATGAATCCAACAAGCACGGCGTGCCATTGATCGCCGAAAACAAAACCTTCGAAGGCAAGCCGATCAAGGCCGATTTCGACGCGGCGGTAAGCTGGATGCATGCCAATGCGCCGGATCTCGGCGGCAAGATCCCGCCCGTCAACAAGAAGGACGGAGCGGACTGATCCCGCGTCGCTGATGGTGTGATGGAAGGGCGCACTTGGCAGGCCGTTGAAAAATGCCATTTTTCAACGGCCTGCTAGCCTGGATTTCTCCCCCGTTCACGACTGCGACCACCCAATGCGGCGCGCTGACTGGCGTTCACTCGGTCGGGCTGCTCAACGTAGTGTCGACTACGCCTGCGCGGCTCTCGGTCGCGAACGCCAGCCATCACACCTTGAGCGGCCTCGCTACGCGACCCGGTAAGAAATCCGGGCTAGTGCGCCCTTTTTATTGGCTATAATGCCGCGTTCAGGCCTCCTTACAACAGCCGGGAATTCGGACATGTCTAGAATCGCGCTCGCTTTCGTACTCCTCTTTTTTTTGCCCGGCGTATCGCGTGCCGGGCCGGAAACCGAACTGGCGCTGAAGCTGCCACCCACATCCCTGGCGAAATGGTACAAACCGGCGAATAAGCGTCAGGTGTGGCTGCATACCATGTTCAGCCTGCGCCGTGAGTATCAGGCGGTCAGTGAATACATTCTGCTGGAAGACGCCAAGCGCGCACTCAAATGGGCAAAACGCCTGGACAAGCACTATCGCTCTATCGCCGAGATGGTGCCGGGATGGCGTGACGAGCTGGAGATCCAGCTGCTGGAAGCGCTGTTGGCGGCCTTGGAGAAGGACAAGCTGGATGTGGCTGGCGAACAGGCGCGCAAGCTGGTCAAGAGCTGCCGTTCCTGCCATCGGGAATACCAGGCTGTCGTGGCGCTGATGTATCGCGCGCCGGATTTCTCCAAGATGACGGTCGAGGATTCGGAAACACTGGAGGAAGAGGCATTCGATAAGGTGATGGAGCGCCTGACGACATTGTTGAATCGCGTCAAGATTGCTTTCGAAGATGGGCGTAAAGCGGTTGCCAGGGAATCGCTGGAGGCTCTGCATCGTCGCCTGGAGGATCTTGCTGGCGGTTGCGAGCAATGCCACCGGGACGACAGCGCAAGCCGTCTGCTGTTCGGCAAGGATTACCAGCGGATCAGCGCTGAGCTGGCGGAGGGCATAGCACAAGCGGATGTCGCGAAGACGGGCGGGGCGATGGGCGAGCTGGCGGTGTCGGTATGCGCTCGCTGTCACGCCATTCATCGCATCCAGTCCGACATGCGAGAACTGATCACCGAATAGCCGATGCCCGAGGGTCCGGAGATCTGGCGCGTCGCCCGGCGGCTGAACGAGGTGTTGGCCGGGCGCGTGGCCACTGCCGTCGAGTTTGGCCTGGATGCGCTGAAAGGGGCCGAACCCAAGCTGGCCGGCGCCACCATACAAGGTGTGCGCGGGCGCGGCAAAGCGCTATTGATCGATTTCGACAACGGTCTGCATCTGTATAGCCACAACCAATTGTATGGTCGCTGGATGGTGATCGAGGTCGGGGAGCAGCCGGCGCCGACCCGACGTCGGTTGCGCGTGGCGATCCATGTGTCGACATGCGATGCGTTGTTGTACAGCGCGTCGGATATCGCCGTGCTGGACGATGCCGGTGTTGCCACGCATCCCTTTTTGTCTCGTTTGGGGCCAGACCTGCTTGCGCCGGAGACCACTGAGATGCTGGTGTCTTCACGGCTGCGCGATCCACGCTTTCGGCGCAGACGGCTTGGCGGCCTGCTGATGGATCAAGGTTTCGTCGCCGGCATCGGGAACTATCTGCGCTGCGAGATCCTGTTCGTCTGCGGCCTGCATCCGTTGACGACGCCTCAGTCGCTGGACGACGATGACTGTTCGCGGCTGGCCGCGACGATGCTGGCGTTGCCGCGCCAGTCGGCCGAGACCGGCGGGGTCACCAATGATCTGGCGCGTTATGCGCGACTGCGGGATGCCGGCTTGAGTTTCGAGCAGGCGCGTTTCCATGTTTTTCGGCGCGACGGAGATGCCTGCTACCGCTGTGGCATGGCCATTGTGAAGGCCCGCGCGGGTGGGCAACCCTGTTATCTGTGCCCAGCTTGTCAGCGGCGTGAGGCATGAAAAAAGGGGTGTCGTCGGAGACGTCACCCCTTCGATGGTCGCGTGCTGGCGTAATTCAGCCGGCGAAGTTGCTTGCGATGAAGTCCCAGTTGATCAGTTTCCACAGTGCTTCCAGATACTTTGGACGCAGGTTGCGGTAGTCGATGTAATAGGCGTGCTCCCAGACATCGGCGGTCAGCAGCGCGGTCTTGCCGTCGGTCATCGGCGTTGCGGCGTTGGATGTGTTGATGATCTCCAGGCCGCCATCGCTGTTCTTCACAAGCCAGGTCCAGCCGGAACCGAAGTTGGTCGCGGCGGAGGTGGCGAATTTCTCCTTGAAGTCGGCGAACGAACCAAAGGTGCTATTGATCGCCTCGGCCAGCGCGCTACTCGGCTCGCCACCGCCGTTCGGGCTCAGGCAGTTCCAGTAGAAGGTGTGATTCCAGACCTGCGCGGCGTTGTTGAAGATGCCGGCCGAAGACTTCATGATGATGTCTTCCAGCGACATGTTCTCGAACTCGGTGCCGGGGATCAGGTTGTTCAGGTTGTTGACATAGGTCTGGTGGTGCTTGCCATAGTGGTATTCGATGGTTTCCTGCGAAATGACGGGTTCCAGCGCGTTCTGGGCGTAGGGCAGTGGGGGGAGTTCATGTGTCATGTGTTGTCTCCTGGCATCGGAATGATGATTCATTTGGAATGGGTTCTAAATAACCCAGTGCGTTACTAAGTTATTGTGCGAGAGGATTCTATAGCCGGGCGAGGGCTTTTTCAAGCCTGAAGATCGCGTCGGGTTTGCATCGTCCCGATGGCGTGTCAGAATGGCGCTTTTCTCCGCTTTGCGGTTCGATCTCATGATGGACGCGATAGAACTCGGTATCTTCTCCAGCCGGCTGGACGCGGTTTGTGACGAAATGGGTGCGGTACTGCGTGACGCGGCCTTCTCGCCGAATATCCGTGATCGCCTGGATTACTCTTGCGCGGTGTTCGATGCGCGTGGCGATTTGTGCGCGCAGGCGGCGCATATCCCGGTGCACCTGGGCAGCATGGCGTTCGCGATGGCCGATGTGGTCGCCGGCTTCGACTGGCGGGATGGCGACATGGTGATCCTGAACGATCCGTTTCTCGGTGGCACCCATCTGCCGGATGTCACCCTGATCGCGCCGTTGGTGATCGATGGCGGCGCGCGAGCCTTTGTGGTGAACCGCGCGCATCATGCCGATATCGGCTCCGATTCGCCGGGTTCCATGCCGGTTTCTACGAGCCTGGCTGAAGAGGGCCAACTGATTCCGCCGCGCCTGATCATGCGCGCCGGTCGGGTACTCGACGAGGTTCTCGATGGCGTGGTCGCCGGCAATCGCAATCCGGTGGTGTCGCGTGGTGACTTGGCTGCGCAGATTGCCGCGAACCGCGCTGGCTTGAAGCGCATGCGAGCGTTGCTCTCGGGGCGTGGCGTGGCGGCGTTCGGGCAGGCGCTGGATGCCTTGAATGCCTATGGCGAGCGCCTCGCGCGCGCCGCGCTCGCGGTGATCCCGGATGGTGTATACGCCTCCACCGATTATCTGGAAGATGACGGTCAGGGGAATACGGATCTCGCGATCCAGGTGCGGCTTGGCGTTATCGGTAGCGATATCGACGTGGATTTCAGTGGCACCGCCGAGCAGGTCGCCGGCAACGTCAACTGCCCGTTATCGGTGGCCGCCGCCGGCGTGTATTATGTGTTCCGCTGTCTGATGCCCGCGCGGACGCCGGCTTGCGCCGGCAGCTTCCGTATGTTGCGCTTGAGCGCGCCACCGGGCAGCCTGCTGAATGCCCGGCCACCGGCGGCGGTGGCGGCGGGCAATGTCGAGACCAGCACGCGGGTGGTAGACTGCCTGATCGGCGCGCTGGCCCAGGCTGTGCCGGCACTGATGCCGGCCGCCAGCCATGGCAGCATGAACAATGTCGCGATGGGCAGCCGCGTGGATCGGCCATGGGACTACTACGAGACCATTGGCGGTGGCATGGGCGCGCACGCCGGGGGCAATGGCCCGTCAGCGGTGCAGACGCACATGACGAATACCATGAACACCCCGCTGGAGGTGCTCGAAACGCATTACCCGTTGCGTCTGCGTCACTATGCTCTCCGGCGTGGCAGTGGTGGCTCCGGATTGTACCGGGGTGGCGACGGCATCGTGCGTGAGTTCGAGTTTCTGGCGCCGGCGGAGGTGTCACTACTGACCGAGCGCCGGCGGTTGGTTCCGTGGGGCCTGTGGGGTGGCGGACCGGCGCGGCCAGGGCGCAATCTGCTGAACGGTATCGAACTGCCCGCGAAGCACGCTTTCCGGGTTGCAAGCGGGGACCGGCTGCGCATCGAAACCCCGGGTGGAGGCGGTTGGGGACGAACGACAGATCATGATGACAGGGGAGAGATATGCTGAACAACGACCAGAGCGCGGCCTGGAGAACCTTCCAGAAACAAATCCGCAGCAGTAACCAACTGCTCGATCACCGCAACACGCTCCTGGTGGCCTATGCGGCGGCAATTGCGCTGGATTGCGATCCCTGCATGCAATTGCTGATCGACGAAAGCAAGCGCAGCGGTATCCGTCGCGAGGAACTGGATGAGGTGATGGTTCACGTGATGGCGGTGGCGGCCCAGCAGAAGCAATTGCTGGCCGAAAGGGCGCAACAACGTTATGACCAGAGCCATGATCCTTACTGAGCGACGTTCCCTCCATCCAGGAAGGCGCTGATCCCATGTGCGGCATCTGCGGAGAATTCAGGCTGGACGGCCGGCTTGCCAAGCCGGCGGTCGTGCAGCGTATGTTAACCTGTCTGGAGAGGCGCGGGCCGGATGACGCCGGCCAGTACCACGACAACGCGCTGGCTTTCGGTCATCGGCGCCTGGCGGTCATCGATCTGTCCGAGAAATCCCATCAGCCCATGGTCGACGACGAACTCGGCCTGGTGTTGGTATTCAACGGCGCGATCTACAACTATCCGGCGCTGCGCGAGACATTGCGTGGCCATGGCTACCGTTTCTTCTCCGATGGCGATACCGAGGTCATCCTGAAGGCCTATCATTTCTGGGGTGATGCTTGTGTTGAGCATCTGCACGGCATGTTCGCGTTCGCGATCTGGGACAAACGTCATCACAGCCTGTTTCTGGCGCGCGACAGGCTGGGCATCAAGCCCCTGTACTATAGCCTCGATGGGAAGGTGTTCCGTTTCGCATCGAACACTCAGGCCTTGCTCGCCGCCGGTGGCGTGGACACGCGCATTGATGCGGTGGCCCTGCATCATCTGTTCACCCTGCATGCCGTGGTGCCGGCGCCACGCACCATCCTGCGCGGCGTGCGCAAGCTCGCGCCCGGTTGCACCCAACGGTTGTCGACGAAGGGTGTCGAACAGGCGAAAGCCTATTGGCATCTGGAAGCGAAACGTCCTTCGATCACACTCGGGGATCAGGAGTGGCTGGATGCCATCCACGCGGCATTGCGCGCCGCGGTGAAGAAGCGCCTGGACATCGCCGACGTGCCGGTCGGGGTGCTATTGTCTGGCGGACTCGATTCCAGCCTGCTGGTCGCCCTGCTGGCCGAGGCCGGCGTCGACGATCTACGCACTTTCTCGATCGGCTTCGAGGATGTCGCCAGCGAGTCCGGCAACGAGTTCGGCTATTCCGACCTGGTGGTCGATCGCTACCGGACCCATCACCGCAAGCTCCATATCCCTAACGCCGAGGTGCTGCCGCGCCTGCCGGAGGCGGTGGACGCGATGTCCGAGCCGATGTTCGCGCAAGATGCGGTGGCCTTCTATCTGCTTGCCGAGCAGGTTTCCAGGGAAGTCAAGGTGGTTCAGTCGGGGCAGGGCGCCGACGAGGTCTTCGGTGGCTACTTCTGGTATCCGCGCATGATGCGCGAGATCATCGGCGAGCCGGTGCAGCGCTTCCGCAAGCACTATTTCGATCGGGATCACGAAGAACTGATGGCGATGCTCACCGAGCCGTGGCGTGGTGACGATTACACCACAGCGCTGATCGCGCGCAAGCTCGCCGAACCGGGCGCGGATACCTTGATGGACGCAATTCTGCGCCTGGACGTGACCACCTTGATCGTCGACGATCCGGTTAAGCGCGTTGACAACATGACCATGGCCTGGGGCTTGGAGGCGCGCGTGCCGTTCCTCGATCACGAACTGGTGGAACTGGCGATGCAGTGTCCGCCTGAACTCAAGCTGCGCGACAATGGCAAGTATCCGTTGAAGGCCATCGCGCGTGGCTTGGTGCCAGACGCGGTGATCGACAGACCAAAGGGCTATTTCCCGATGCCGGCGCTGAAGTATGTGCAAGGCGAGTTTCTCGACATGATGCGCGATGCCCTGAATGCCGCAGCGGCGCGCCAGCGTGGTTTGTATTCACGCGAGTATATCGACCGGTTGCTGGCCGAGCCGGAGAAGCACCTGACCCGTATTCAGGGCAGCAAGCTGTGGCATTGCGCCCTGTTGGAGATCTGGTTGCAGCGGGTCGTCGATCCGTTGGCGGCGGCTTAAAAAGCCCAGGCGAGACCCTATATCCGGCTTTTAACAGGATGTTGAAAAGTCCTTCCATGGACTTTTTCCACGACGGAAGCGGAAAATGCGATTTCCCGGTTCCTTCATTTTCAATGACTTGCCGTCATCGAAAATGGCGGTACATCCCTGTACCGCACACAGGCCATTGAAAAATGCCATTTTTCAACGGCCCGTTATGATCCGGCGATAAGGATTGCCGGGGAAACATAATCCTGGGCAGGCTGACTCCAACCGTTTGGAGGTGGCATTCCATTTCTGCCGGCAGGGGTTAATCCTTTCCGAAACCGGCTACAATACGCGCGTAAACGCTAACTTTGCATGATGGGGAAGCATCCCGGATCATGAAAGGTCGCCCGTGGTTCGGCCGCGGGATGCCGAGGTCAAGCTGACACGGAGGGTTCTCGGCGTTTCCGTGGAGGGATCACAGGCAACCGAGTGCGTACTTCACGCTAAAATCAATTCGCAACGAGGGCATAGAAATGGACGTATTGGAACGCATCAAACAGCAAGTCGAAAGCAACCCGATCATCATCTATATGAAGGGCACGCCGCAGTTTCCTCAATGTGGCTTTTCGTCGCGCGCGGCGGCTGCATTGCAAGATTGCGGCGAGAAATTCGCCTATGTGAACGTGCTGGCCGATCCAGAGGTGTTCGAGAATCTGCCACGTTTTCAGAACTGGCCAACCTTTCCGCAGATCTATATTGATGGCGAGCTGATCGGCGGCTGCGACATCACCGAGGAGATGCACCAGAGCGGCGACTTACGAAAGATGGTCAAGGAGGCCGCGAAGAAATGGCCGACCGAGGACACATCGGAAGCCTGAATCGAATCCGCGCCTCATTCCGCTGGGACGGGCGAGCGCTCGTCCCATAGATTGACAATACGGCAGAACAACTCGGCGGTCTTGAGTGTGTCATAGATGGCCGAATGCGCCTCGCGCGCGTCCCACTCGATGTCGGCGGCGGCGATCGCCCGGGCCAGTACCGTCTGGCCGAACGCTAGGCCCGCCAGGCTGACCGTGTCGAAGGTGCTGAACGGGTGGAACGGGTTGCGCTTTATGCCGCTGCGTTCCACCGCTGCATTCAGGAAGCTCAGATCGAAGGCCGCGTTGTGGCCGACCAGTATCGCCCGCTTGCAACCGGTCGTCCTCAGTTCTTGCCGGATCGGTTTGAAGATCCTCTCCAGCGCCGGACGTTCATCGATCGCGCCGCGCAATGGGCTGTCTGGATCGATGCCGTTGAAGGCGAGTGCCTTCTCGTCCAGATGCGCGCCCGGAAACGGATTGACATGCGCGCTGACCGCTGGCGCGCCGAAGATACGGCCCCGTTCATCCATGCGTATGACGACGGCGGCTATCTCCAGCAACGCGTCGCTGTTGGCGTCGAAGCCCGCCGTTTCCACGTCGACGACCACGGGCAGAAAACCGCGAAACCGCTCGGCGATGCGGGACACGCCTGTGTCGTCGTCTGGGACATCCATCGTCATCGGGAAACATACCGCGTTGGCGGGGGGGCTTCTGGAACAAGGGCTGGTTTCATCGGGTCGTCGCATGGAATGATTGGCAAGCGCACCTTAAGGCAAAGCTTGGCGGGCCGCAACCGGCGCGAGGGAATTGCCGATAAATCACGGCTTTCGCGATCCACGACCGTGCATCGGGCTTGGCTTTTCGTTATTCTTGCATTCCCCTTGAGCAGAGGCTATCGCATGGCAACTGGGTGGTTTTGGAAATGAATTGGAAAGGAATGGTGGGTTTGGCGCTGATTGGCATGTTGACGGGTTGTGCCGGTATCGACAGCCGGGATCGGGACGCCTACCAGGATCCGCGTGATCCCTGGGAGCGTTATAACCGCGACATGTTCAATTTCAACGAAAGCGTGGACCAGACCTTCATCAAGCCGGTTGCCAAGGGCTACAAGAAGCTCATGCCCGAGGCGCTCGATCGGGGCGTGACCAACTTCTTCACCAATATGGATGATGTCACTTCCATGGTGAACAACCTGTTACAGTTCAAGCTGACGCATGCCGCATCGGACTTTGGCCGTGTCGCGATCAACTCCACACTGGGTCTATTCGGCTTTTTCGATGTCGCGACGAACATGAATCTGCCACGTTACGATGAGGACTTCGGTCAGACCCTGGGTACCTGGGGCGTCGATTCTGGTCCCTATCTGGTATTGCCGGTCTTTGGTCCGAGCAGCGCCCGCGATGGGGTGGGCTTTGTCGCGGATTGGTACACGAACCCAGTCACCTATGTGCGGCCAAATGGGGTCCAATGGGGACTCAAAGGTCTGAATCTGATCGATACCCGAGCCGACTTGCTCGGCGCGGGTCGCGTGCTCGACCAAGCCGCGCTGGACCGCTACGAGTTTATCCGGGATGCCTTTCTGCAAAAACGCCAGTACGATGTCTATGATGGAGATCCTCCGCTCGAGGACGCATTCGACGACTGATCCACGCAGCGGATTCCACGCGGGGCCGATCGTCTTTCCTGCTTGCCGATTCGCTTGAGGGTCGTCCGTGATGCGTCCATGGGAATGCGCGAATATCCCTGGTAGGCTGGCATAACCCAGGGGAAGATGGGGAATGCCGGAGATGCCGAAAACGTTTCCAGTGCCCCGCCTTGGACATCCCGTGGCCGAGCCACGGGTAGCTTTCATGCCGGCACGGACTGTTAGCCAGGATTTCTCACCCGTTCACTACTGCGACTGCCCAATGCGGCGCGCTGACTGGCGTTCACTCGGTCGGGCTGCTCAACGTAGTGTCGACTACGCCTGCGCGGCCCTCGGTCGCAAACGCCAGCCACCACACCACCTTGAGCGGCCTCGCTACGCGACCCGGTGAGAAACCCGGGTTAGTCTTTCTCTATTAGCTCCATGAATAAAGTAGAAAAAATGTATTTACTAATTTTAGTAATTGCTAATATAATCATTCCCCAGAAAGTGACAGGCAGGAACGGCTTTCTAAATCAACTCAAGCAAACTGTTTTATCTGGAGAAGATTCATGAGCAAGATCATCAAAATCGCCGCTATCGCTGCAATCCTGGGTGCATCCGCTTCCGCCAACGCTTGGTGGGGTCCTTGGAACGACGGCGGTTATGGCAACAACAACGGTTGGGGTAACGGTAACGGCTGGGGTAACGGCACTGGCGATATGGACGGTTCCTTCAACATGAGCTTCAGCGGTCGTGGTCGCGGCGATGCATACGGCGCTGGTAACGGTTACAACGGTTGGAATGGCTATAACGGCTACAACGGTGGTTATGGCGCTCCTTACGGCTACGGTTACGGCTACCCGCCTGTTGCTCCGGTTGCCCCTGTGGCACCGGCGATGCCGATGCCTGCCATGCCGGCTCCGGCGGCTCCTGCTGGTTCCCCTTGCGCGCAGGCCGCCGCCGCCAAGTAAGCGACCCAGGCTGATAGGTGAGTTCCTCAAGTGAGCGGGAACTCGGGCACAGGGAGGTGCCGACCCCAGAAACCGAACAATAAATGAGAGTATGTGATGAAAAAGATTGCGATTGCAGTAGCAGTGGCTGCGCTGAGTAGCATGACTGCCGCTAACGCCTGGTGGGGCGACAACGGCTACGGTAACGGAAACGGCTATGGTGCTGGCAACGGTTACGGCGACGGTGCGGTAGACGGTTCCTTCAGCATGAGCTTTGGCGGCCGCGCACGTGGCAACGCCTATGGTTCCGGTAACGGCAATTACTACGGTTCCGGCTACAACGGTTCCAACTATGGCTATGCGCCTTACCCGGTGGCGGCGCCTGTCGCCGCTCCGGCCCTGACCAAAGAGCAGAAGGCTGCTATGGATGCTCAGGCAAAGGCCTATCAGGCAGCCGTCGAGGCGCAGCGTAAACTGGCCACGCAAATGGCCCAGGCTCGTCCCGTCATGCCGCAGCCGTCCGCGATGCCACAGTTCCGCGCGCCGGCCATGCCGCAGCCGCCCGCCATGCCGGAATTCAAGGCGCCTGATTTCTCCGCCAAGCTGGTCGAAATGCAGGCCAAGCGTGATGAAATGCTGAAGCAGATGCAGGAACGCCAAGCCAAGGCCATGGCCGACATGCAGGCGCGTCGCGCCGAAATGGAAAAGAAGATGGAAGCAGCCCGCAAGGCGGCTTTCGATCACCAAGTTGTTGCTTCCACCAATGGTAAGAACTGCAGCTGAGTGACGGATTTGTTGCTTGGGATGGCTGATCCTTAACAGGATGTTGGAAAAGTCCTTCGATGGACTTTTTCAACTCCGGAACTGGAAAATGCGATTTCCCGGTTCCTTCATTTTCAATGACTTGCAGTCATCGAAAATGGCGGTACCTCCCTGTACCGCACACAGGCCGTTGAAAAATGCCATTTTTCAGCAGCCTGTTAAGCCGGCTATCGGGCGACATGCCGAAAAAGCGCGTACAGCGATGTGCGCGCTTTTTTTGCGCACCGACAGGAT
>JALSSX010000312.1 GCA_026984055.1 Sedimenticola sp.
CGATTCGATCAACAGGCTGCCCATGAACAACAATGGCAATACCACGACCACGCCTGTTAGGATCGGGATCAACGCGTTGCGCAACACATGGCCGAACATCACGCGCAACTCGCCCAGCCCCTTGGCCCGCGCGGTGCGCACATAGTCCTTGCCGATCTCCTCCAGAAACAAGGTACGGTACCAGCGCACCCCGGAACCAATGCC
Organism: Sedimenticola sp.; assembly: GCA_026984055.1. Classification (GTDB taxonomy): domain Bacteria; phylum Pseudomonadota; class Gammaproteobacteria; order Chromatiales; family Chromatiaceae; genus JALSSX01. The sequence goes on from JALSSX010000312.1 coordinate 205, forward strand.
ACCGATGACGCCGATGATCACCGGCAACACGAGAAACTTCAGCGCCGCCCAACCGGTGTCATAGCCGGAGATCGGCACCAGATGCAGCAGCTTGCCGAGTAGAAACTGTCCGCCGATGATATAGAACAGGCTGGAGATCGACATCATCACCACGGCGGTGACGACGCCCCAGAAATCCAGATAGGTCGCGCGAAACAAAGCAAGCATCAACGACAGGGTGATATTGATCGCCAGGCTGACGAGCAAGGTCGGCACCGCGATCGCCAGGCTCGGCCACATACGCTGGCTAATGTCATAGCCGATGTCGCGGCCACTGTCGGACAGGCCAAAGTCGCCGCTGAACAGCTTCACCGAGTTCTGGAAGAAGATCGTGTCGGTAAAGGCGGCCGCGCCGGAGCGCCGTTCGTTGTATAGCAGCGGCTTATCGTAGCCGTGCTCGTGCTTCCACGACTGGATCGCCTCGGGAGTGACGCGTTTCACTCCGAGATGCAGACGCGCCATGTCATCCGGTGAATTCACGACGAAGAACAGCATGAAGGTGATGATGTTCACGCCGACCAGGATCGGAATCGCATACAGCACCCGCCGAACGATATAGGCCATCATAGCGCCGCGCTCCGCTCGCGCCGCCGCCACACCCACACCGCCGGCAACAGGCTGACGACGAAGACCAGCAGCCCAAGCCATAATGGCCAGAGCACTGGCGGATTCCAAGCCTCGCGCTTGCGTTCGCGCAAGCTGGCATCCACGCGCCGGTACTTCAGCGTATTGCGCGCCATCAGATTGGGTTTCGCATTGCCATACCAGGCGTGGTAGAGCGAGAAGGCCTTCGGATGGAAACCCCAGTTCCAAGGCGCGTCACGCTGCACGAGTCGGTTCATCCGCTTGATGATTGCCAGCCGCTCCGGGCCGTTCGGCAGGTTCTTCATCTGGTCGAACAGGCGATCGAACTCCGCATTTTCGTAGTTAGCCGCATTCTCGCCGCCGTGCTCCACCTTGCCGTTCGGGCCATACAGGAGAAAGAAAAAGTTCTCCGGATCCGGATAATCGGCATTCCAGCCCCACGAGAAAATCTGCGCGGTGCCCTTGCGCATTTTCTCCTGGAAACGGTTGTAGTCGGTCGCGCGGATCACCAACTGAATGCCGAGCTTGTCGAGCTGCTTGCGATACCAGTTCAACGTCGCCTTGCCATCCGGCCCGGCGGCGGTAGTGTCATAGTACAGGATGAGCGGCTCGCCGGTCTTGGCGTCGCGCCCGCCCGGATAGCCGGCTTTTTCCATCAGCGCCAGCGCGGCGCTCAGCGGCTTGCGTCTCGGCTTGCCGTCGACCAGCTCGTAGACCACCGGATTGATCCCCTCGGCGCCATCCAGATGACCGTAGATACCCGGCGGCAGCATGCTCTGCGCGGCGATCCCGCGACCATTCAGGAAGATCGAAATATATTCCTCGAAATCCACCGCGATCGAGATCGCCTGGCGCAGATAGCGCGCGCGCGCCGAATTACCGCCGATTACCGCATCCTTCATGTTGAATCCCATGTAATAGGTCGCCGCCTCGACACTGGTCTTCAAGGCGATCCCCTTGCGCCTCATCGGCGCGGACAGCTCGGCTTCCTGACTGGCATTGAAGCGCACCGCTTGATCGAAACTGCTGGAACTGATGCCGGAGGCATCGAAATAGCCCTGCAAAAACTTATTCCAGCGTGGAATGGATTCCTTCTCCAGACTGTACACCGCGCGCTCGATGAATGGCATCGGCTTGCCGGCGTCGGCGAGCAGGCCGCTTGCCTGGTCATCGGGCATACCATTGTCCGGATAGCGTTCACCATGAAAATTCGGGTTGCGCTCCAGCACCATGCGCAGGTTCGGATTATTCTCGATCAGCATGTAAGGTCCGGTGCCGACCGGGTACCAGTCCAGCGAAATATTCTTGGCCTTCAGTCCCGGCAGATGATAAAAGCGTTCCGCCTCCCATGGCATCGGCGCAAAGAAGTTCATCGCTAACCAGTAACGGAACTGCGGATACAACCCCGCGATGCGGATCCGGTAGCGATAGCGACCCAATACCTTCGCGCCCTCGAAATCGAAATCGCGCAGATCCAGCCAGGGATCGCTCCCAGCCATGGCATCACGCTTTTCCCATGCCGCGTCCAGGGTCTTGCGCAACTCGCTGAAGCCGGCGAGATAACCGGCCATCAGCCCGGCGATCGGCGAATGGTTGCGACTGAAGGCCAAGCGCTTGATTTGATAGACGAAATCCGCCGAGACCAGTTCACGGCTGCCAGTGACATCGAAATCGGCCAGGGTATTCACACCCGCATAGCGTTCCGGGTGCGCGCGGTCATAAAACGGGGCGCCATCGTCGCCGCGCGCGAAGGCTGGATGCGGCTGATACCTCACGCCAGCGGGAATCGTCACGATGTAATCGGTGTACATCGCCCGATCGCGCGCGACCCGTCGGCCATCGGCATCGACATAGCGCACCTCCGGCATACTGGCAGCCATGCGCGGCGTCAGCGCGTAGGGTCGCAGCAGAAAATGGTATTGCAACGGCGGTTCATAGATCTGCGAGATGAAATCCCATTCCGAGGAACTGTAGGAACGCGCCGGATCCAGATGCTTCGGGCGTTCCGAGAACGATGAATAATAGATGTTCCGCCCGGCGTCACCGGCCGGATAGGGATTATTCCACGGGCCGTCGCCGCAACCGCCAAGCAGCAGCGCCAACAGCAACGCGAAGGCAAGCCAGCACCGGCCGATCGGGATCATGCGCACATCCGGAAGACAACGGAAACAGCGGCACCGAACATGGGCGCCGAACCACACAGCAACATCAAGACTTTCACCCTCACCTGCTTTCCGGTACCTTTCCGCTTTTGCCACACAATCGAACGCCGGGGGAAGCCCCGACGGCAATCGGGAGGATACACCAATATGGGATTCATGCAGAACAAGCGCGTGCTGATCGTCGGCGTCGCCAGCGACCGCTCAATCGCCGCCGGCGTGGCCAACGCCATGCATGCTCAGGGCGCCGAACTGGCCTACACCTATCAAACCGACAAACTGAAGAAACGTGTCGACAAACTCGCCAGTGTAACCGGCTCCGACATCGTCCTGCCGCTGGATGTCAGCGATGACCAACAGATCGATGACGTATTCACTGAACTGGGAAAAAGCTGGGACGGCCTGGACGCCATCATCCACTCGGTCGGCTTCGCGCCGCGCGAGCTACTGGAAGGCAACTACGTCGACGTGACCACCCGCGAAGGCTTCCTGCTGGCGCACGACATCAGCTCCTACAGCTTCACCGCCTTGGCGAAAGCCGGTCGCGAAATGATGCGGGACCGTGGCGGCAGCCTGCTGACCATGACATACCTCGGCGCGGTGCGTACCATCAAGAACTACAACGTAATGGGCGTCGCCAAGGCCAGCCTGGAGGCCAACATGCGCTACATGGCCGAGGCGCTGGGTCCCGAAGGCACCCGTGTAAACGCCGTGTCCGCCGGCCCGATCCGCACCCTCGCCGCCTCCGGCATCAACGACTTCCGCTCGATGCTCGCCGAGGCCGAGGCCAAGGCGCCATTGCGCCGCAACGTCACTATCGAGCAAGTCGGCAACGCCGCCGCCTTCCTCTGTTCCGACCTCGCCTCCGGCATCACCGGAGACGTGCTATACGTGGATTCCGGCTACCACATCCTCGGCATGGCCTGATAACAACCGGCGTCACTATAGGGGCTCTCGAAAAAGAATTCTCTCTCGTTGTCGCCTCGAATCCATGAACAGGCGGCCAAGACTCTTAACAGAATGTTGAAAAAGTCCTTCCCGGATTTCTCACCGGGTCGCGTAGCGAGGTCGCTCAAGGTAGTGTAATGGCTGGCGTTCGCGACCGAGGGCCGCGCAGGCGCAGTCGACACTACATTGAGCAGCCCGACCGAGTGAACGCCAGTCAGCGCACCGCATTGGGCGGTCACAGTAGTGAACGGGTGAGAAATCCGGGTTAGCCTGCACTGGCATTCGACTGCCCCTGGCCATGGAAAAAGCGCTTGCCAGAGGTCAAGTCTTCCCCCACTCCACCGATAACCGGATAAATCAGATATCCGGACCCCGCATGACTACAGCAGCACAGTTTTTCGATACCCTCAAGAACTCGATCGCGAACAACGAGATTCGTCTGCCAACCTTGCCCGAAGTGGCGTTGCGCGTGCGCGACGAGGTAGAAAACGAACTTGCCACCGCCGATAGCCTGGCGACACTGATCTCCACCGATCCCGCGCTGTCCGCGCGGCTGATGCAGGTCGCCAACAGCCCACTGTATCGCGGCCGCAGTGACATCGACAGCGTAAAGATGGCGGTTACCCGGCTCGGTCTGAGCCTGGTGAAGAACCTGGTCGTCAGCCTGGCGATGAAACAGATGTTCCAAGCCACATCCGACGCACTGGACAAAAAAATGCGCGCCGTCTGGGACCAGAGCGTACAGGTCGCCGCGATTGCGCGCGTGCTCAGTGGCGCCCTGCCGCATCTGGATCGCGAGCAGGCCCTGCTCGCCGGCCTGATCCACAACATCGGTGCATTGCCTGTATTGACCCTGGCCGAGGAGGACAATGCACTGAGCAACGACGGCGACCGCCTGGACCGCTATATTCAGGCGATCGCGCCGACAATCGGCAGTTACATCCTGAAGCTGTGGAAATTCCCGCCCAGCCTCAACTCGGTGCCGGCAAATGCGGTGAAGCCAGACTACGATCACGACGGCCCGGCCGATTACTCCGATCTAGTGCTCGTGTCACGCCTGCAACACCTGCTAGGCAGCGATCATCCCGCCGCCAGACTCGACTGGTCGAAGATCACTGCCTTCGATCGCGTCGGACTCTCGCACGATGCCAACGTCATCGAGATGGAAGACCACGCAGAGGAGATAGTCGAGGTCGAGCAGATGCTGACCAACATGGCCTAACGTGGTGCTTCCGCTCATGAAGTTGCCCGTGGTTCGGTTGCGGAATGTCCGAGGCGGGGCACTACCAACCTCGGCCCATCCCCGCCGGGGTTTCCGCTCGTCTGGAAGAGCGTTTCTTTTGCGCAAGATCCGATGCGTTGGTACGGTAGCTTCAAGCCCGACGACCCGCATACCGTCGTTGCCGCTCATGGGCGGGCCTCCAGCTTGCCATGCCCGAAAACCACAAGACATGAAAAAGCCCGGACATGGCGGGCTTCGAGCAAGGGGTGGCGAAAGCCTCAGTTCTTCGACTTGTCGACGATCTTCTTGATCCACGGCATCATGCTGCGCAACCGCTCGCCGACCGCTTCGATCTGGTGCTCGCGGCCGATACGGCGTTTCGCTTTCAGAGTGATCTGGCCGGTTTGATTCTCGTTGATGAACTCACGGGCGAACTCTCCATTCTGAATCTCGGTGAGTATCTTGCGCATCTCGGCCTTGGTGTCGTCGTTGATGATGCGCGGGCCACGGGTCAGATCGCCGTATTCAGCGGTATTCGATATCGAATAGCGCATATTGGCGATACCACCCTCGTACATCAGGTCGACGATCAGTTTGAGTTCATGCAGGCATTCGAAGTAGGCCATCTCGGGTGCGTAACCGGCTTCGACCAGGGTTTCGAAACCAGCCTGGACCAAGGCCGTCGTGCCGCCACACAGTACTGCCTGTTCACCGAACAGATCGGTTTCGGTCTCGTCCTGAAAAGTGGTCTCGATGATGCCGGTGCGTCCGCCGCCGATTGCCGATGCATAGGACAAGGCAATCTCCTTGGCCTTGCCGCTGGCGTCCTGCGCCACCGCGATCAGATCCGGGATGCCGCCACCACGCTGGAACTCGCTACGCACGGTATGTCCCGGCGCCTTCGGCGCGATCATAATGACATCCAGATCGGCGCGCGGCGTGACCGCACCATAGTGGATGTTGAAGCCGTGCGCGAACGCCAGCGCAGCGCCCTGCTTGATGTTCGGTTCGATGACCTTGCGATACAGAATCGCT
>JALSSX010000313.1 GCA_026984055.1 Sedimenticola sp.
ATGGACAGATAACCGTTGTTATTGAGTAGCAATATCTTCACCGGCAAGCGGTAATTGGCAATAGTCTGTAACTCTTGCAGATTCATCATGATACTGCCGTCGCCGGCAAGACACAGCACCCGGCAACCACCACGCGCCACGCAGGCACCGAGCGCCGCCGGCAGGTCGTAACCCATCGAAGCGCTTCCAGAGTTGGAAAACAGACGTTGGCCAGCACGCAATTCGATAACCTGGAAAGCAACCACGGCCGCGGTTGCATTGGCGCAAACGATCACTTCATCATCGGCCAACCGTGGCGACAGCATATCCATCAGTACGTAGGGATTGATCGGGGTTTCTCGTTCACGGAAGCTTGCGCGCATCACCGGATTCGCGACGACTCGTTCACGACACCAAGCCAGCCAGGTGGAGAAATCGGGTGCTTCACGCTCGGCGGCCCCGGCTGCCAGGGCCGGCATCAACTGCCGGAGGTCTACTTCTATGGATAGATCGATATCCAAGGTCGGCTTGCGCAACTCAGCCGCATCGATGTCAACCATGATCTTTCGCGCGGCACGGCCGAATTGTCTCCAGTTGTAGCTGATCTGCCGGATATTCAAGCGGCAACCCAGTATGAGGATCAAATCGGCACTCTGTACCACGAAGTTACCGGCACGATCCCCCACGGTACCTGGCCTGCCGGCATGGCACGGGTGATCGTTGGGAACCAGATCGTGCGCGTTCCAGGCCGTCGCGACCGGAATCCGCCAGCCTTCGGCCAGAGAGAGCAGGTTATCTCGTTGATCCGCCGCCCATACCCCGGTGCCCGGCAGGATCACAGGTCTCTCTGCCTCGGCGATAGCCGCAAGGATCGCGTCAACCGCCATGCTATCCGGCTGTTCCGCCTCGCCGCGCGCGACGATCGCCGCATCGATCCGGGCGGGATCCACTCGCGCGGATTGCACGTCGATCGGCACGTCCAGCCAGACGGGACCAGGGCGTCCGCTGGTCGCTTCATGTAACGCGCGATCGAGATGATAGCGAATCGATTCCGGCTCGCTGACCAAGGCCGCGTACTTGGTGATAGAGTCGACCAATGGAATGATATCGACTTCTTGGTCGCCGAGCTGACGCGGTACCAGATCACAGTAGCGCGCCATGGTCGCGCGCTTGACCTGCCCCGAGATCACGATCATCGGGATGGAATCGGTCCAGGCGCCGAATACACCACTGATCGCATTGGTACCGCCTGGCCCGGTAGTCACATTCACAATCGCCGGTCGGCGCGTCACCCGGGCATAGCCTTCAGCGGCAATCGCGCAGCCCTGCTCATGGTGGTTGAAAAAGCATTGCAAACCGGGATGGCGGGTAAAACCATCGTTCAGATGCATCGCGCCTCCGCCGGTCACCAGAAACACGGTATCCAAGCCGGCACGCGCAAGATATTCGGCAATATAGTCCGCAACGCGCACGCTCATCGCCCACCGCCATTGAAGAAACCATGTAGCGAACCGATCATGTGATCCATGCGCGAGTCATTCAAGCCAGGATACACCCCAAGCCAGAACGCATCGTTCATGACGCGATCGGTGTTGGTCAGTTTTCCGGAAACACGGTAATGCTGATCCGAGAAATAGGGTTGGCGAATCAGATTTCCACCGAACAACAGCCGGGTATCGATCTTCTCACCATCGAGATAGTCCAGCAAGGCCGCGCGTCCCCCGCGTTTCAACATCAGCGGAAAGCCGAACCATGACGGCTCGCTATCGACGGTTCGCTCGGGTAGCACCAGATGTTCTGAAAGCGGTAGCAGCGCATTGCGCAGATAACGAAAATGCCGTTTGCGCTGTTCGATGAAATCCGGTAGATGCGCCATCTGAGCGCAACCGACAGCCGCCTGCATGTCTGTTATCTTCAAGTTGTAACCGACATGCGAATAGGTATATTTATGATCGTAACCCTCGGGCAAATTGCCAAGTTGCCAGGCGTAGCGTTTACGACAAGTGTTGTCGCAACCCGTATCGCACCAGCAGTCGCGTCCCCAATCACGAAAGGATTCGGCGATACGTTTGAGTTCGGCGCTATTGGTCGCCAGCGCGCCGCCCTCGCCCATGGTGATATGGTGCGCCGGGTAGAAACTGAAGGTAGCCAAATCACCAAAGGTTCCGACAAACCGACCGTCATAACGTGAACCCAGCGCGTCGCAGCAGTCTTCGATCAGCCACAATCCGTGTTCCTCTGCCAGTGCCTTGGCGGCAGCGAGATTGAACGGATTACCCAGGGTATGCGCCAGCATGATTGCCCGGGTCTTATTCGATAGGGCTGCTTCGAGTTGCGCTGGATCGATGTTATAGGTCGGTAACTCGATATCGACGAACACCGGGACCAGCCCATGGTGCAATAACGGATTCACCGTGGTCGGGAAGCCAGCCGCCACGCTGATCACCTCGTCGCCGGGACGTAGCGCGCGGTCACCCAGCTTCGGCGAGGTAAGCGTTGCCACGGCAAGCAGATTCGCCGACGATCCGGAGTTAACCGGCAACACATGCTTCACGCCGAGGAAACCTGCGAATTGTTTCTCGAAGCGGGCATGATAACGTCCGCTGGTCAGCCAGAAATCCAGAGAAGAATCGACTAACGCGCAGACATCGCTAGCGTCGTACACACGACCGGAAACGCGCACGCGAGCATCATCGGCAACGCTATCGGCCTTCGATTTCGCCTTGAAATGATGGCGTGTATCCGCCAGCACCAGGCCACGCCATACGGCTTCCATCGTGGAGGCGTCCAGATGCCAGACGATGGCTTCAATCTCCTCGGTTCGTAACAGCAAACGGGAATCGGGGAGGACGTGGAGAGGCGGAAAATCCTCGCCCACCTGGATCAGCTTATCGGCGCAATCCGTGTCATCCGTCAGCAACACAGCCTCGCATGCACCGTTACGAACCTTGCCTAGCAACAAAGCATGCCAGGCGCCACGCACGGGCTGCGCCAGCCGAACCGCCGTCCCTTCGCGGTAATCATTCATGCATCGGTCCCCGACATTGCCAGATAGTCCTCGATCTGCTCCAGACAGTGCGCTCGCAACGCGTAACCGCCACCTCCGTGGTAATACAGATGGTACCAACTCAAGGTCCAGGCCAGCGCTTCGTCGAAATCCAATCGTGGCCTCCAGCCCAAGCGCGCGACACTCTTCGATATATCCAGATTCAATTCCTGGTGCTCCGCCTTCCCGTCGTTAGCGGCAGCCCGAATGTCCGGCTCCGCGCCAGCCCAATAATGCCGGCCACGCGCCAATACCTCACCAACGCTGATACGTTGGTGCATCCAAGGACCAAAGTTCCACGCCTCGCGATAATCACCTGGCTGTTCCGCCAGGCAGCGAGCCAAGCGTAGATAGCCAGCCAAGGATTCCAGCACATGTTGCCAAGGGCGTACCGCCTCAGGATGCCGCAACAGCAACGGTTCATCGCTGGCCAGGCTCTCGACGATATCCGGCAACAGGCGGTCCTTCGCCCAATCACCGCCACCGATCACATTACCGGCGCGCGCGGTAGCGATGCCACAAACATCCGGCATGGAGAAATACGACTGGCGCATCGCGGCCACCACCTGTTCCATCGCGGCCTTGCTGGCGCTGTAAGGATCCCGGCCACCCAACGGGTCACACTCACGATAGGGATGAGACCATTCACGATTTTCATACACCTTGTCCGATGTCACCATCACACAGGCCTTCACCGAAGATGAAAAACGCAATGCCTGTAACAATCGCGCGCTGCCAAGGACATTCGTATCGAAGGTCTCGATCGGCTGATCGTAGGATTCACGCACCAGGGCGCGGGCCGCCAGGTGAAACACGATATCCGGCTGGCTTTCCCGCAGCGCCAGTTCAAGCGCGTCCCCATCGCGCAGATCCTCCAGCCACTCGCGTTCCAGCAACTCAGAGATACCCGCCTGAAGGTAAAGCGAGCGGTTCCCGGCAGGCAATGCATAGCCGCAGACCCGCGCGCCCATACGGTGCAACAACAATACCAGCCAGCTCCCCTTGAAACCGGTATGACCGGTAACGAACACCCGCTTCCTCAACCAGAAATTATTCATCTCCGCATTCCATGAACTCCACCTTGCCGTCCGCCAGGCGAGCATAAGCGCCGCCCGGCGTGCTCTCCCCAAAGGCCGTCCGTTTGCAGGGTGAGAAAGGATGGCGCCAGCCAATTCGCCGCGATAGAAATGTCTCGGTGTTACGATAGGTTTTCAGATAATCGCGAGCACCAGGCGCCAAGGCCGCGCGCCCCGCCATGGCGATGCCCAGCATGCCAGACGACGAGCCGGCATAATCGATCACCGTGTTCAACGGGACAGTGGCATTGACCTGATGGGAAAACTGACTTGCCGGCCGACACTGTTGACGACGAAAATCATGCTCCAGCAAGGCATTGAACAGCTGCGGCGTGAGTATCAGGAAAAAGAGTGACGACACCAGTGGATGCTGCCTACCGATGAGCGGCGAAATAAGCGCCGTCACATAATATGCCGCCATGATGACGAGCAATAAAACACCACGGGTGAACCAATCGAAATAGGGGCTGGCGGAAAAAAACGAGATCAGCAGCAAGGCGGAAAGAAAGATTGACAGCCGGCCAAAACCGCTGCCACCATGCCGCCGATCCAGCCATCGGCCGAACGGAATCAACAACAGACCCGCGAACAGAAAGGGCCCGAGCTCCTGCAATGTCACCCACAGATTGAACAACAAGGCATTCTGGGCCTCGTCCTGGGAATGGAACCAGAAATGTGGCCAGATCGAGAACGACACAATCACCTCGCGACCCACGAAGGCGAAGATCACCGGCAGGATCAACAACAGAATGGCCGCGACGGCGCGGGGCGCCAGACCCAGCAGTCGCTGTACAATTTCGCGTCTGTCGCCAACAACCAGCAACACAAGAATATAGATAACGATCGCCAACGTAGACCAGACGAAGACGATCGCCCCGACACCGGCGCTGATCGCATGCAAAATCAAAAACCACCAAGCGTGCCGCTTGTCACCATCATCGAAGTAGTTTCGTAGACAGACAAAGCCATAGAGCGCCAGCCCGGCGGCGAACAAATACTGGCTGGTCCAGTGCAGATAACTGCTGAACTGCGTCAATTGATGATCGTTCCACCATTCCAGATGCCGCGCCGGCCATACCGAATCATGTAGATAATCGAAACCATAAAAGGTCAGGATAGCGCTCAGCAGCAGATAATGATGCAGGGAAAAGTCCTTGATCAGCTGCCTTCCGATATCCACCAGCAGACGATAGAAGAACGCCACCAATGCCAGATTGATTAACAATACCGGCAACGACGGCAAGCCTATGCCTCGCACCGCCCGATACAGATAGGCACTCCACTCATAGGCATAATAGGAATAACTGATCGGTATCGACAGGTCGGTGGGAAACGCCGGTTTCAGATCGTTGGCCGCAAAGGCGCCAGTCAGCGCGATACTGCGCAGGTCGTCGTGATTATTGAAACCGCCATCGAAATAACAGACCTTGCCAATCAACAGCAATGACAGACTGAGCACCGGGATCAGCATCCACAAGGGCCAATCTCGCGGCAAGCTAAGTTTGCCACGCAGGCGCAGCAGAAACAGAATACCGACAATGAAGAAGAATACGCCCGACACCTCGGCCAGCCATGGAATATGGAAGACCCGCAGATAGCCAAGCCAGGCAAATACCGCCGGCGCGATGACGAAACCGGCAAACAACTCATGCATTGGCCCTAGCGGCCCTTTCATCGGTAATAGGCGCAACAGCCCCTGACCCAAAAAGCCGCAGACGCCCAGCAACATCAGCGCCATGTACAGAAAAAGCAGATAATGCAGCATCAGGACATGGCCCCGCCGGACAGATTGAACACAAAACAGCGATTGAGCACGAAACCCAGCACCGCCATTGGCGGAATCAATATGAAACCGGCCCAATACAGGTCCATGCCAACCCGGTTCGCCCACCAGAGAAACGCGGTATTGATCACATACAGCAGCCCGTATACCGCGACGAAACGCCACAGACGTTCATTACCGCGATGAGCGAACACCAGCGCTCCGGTCGTCTTATAGTTGAACAACACCCCCCCGATGGTTGCCAGCGCGGTCGCCAAGGCATAGTGCATCCCGATAGACAACAAAGCGGCA
>JALSSX010000314.1 GCA_026984055.1 Sedimenticola sp.
TTTAGAATTGGACAAAGAGGACATTACTGCTTTGGGCTAACACACCAGCGGACTGGAATTGACAAATTGGCTATCTGGCAGTACCCTTGGCGGCCTTTTTTCTGGTATCTGGCAAACCAATCGGGATCGGTCATGAAAAGAACTTTCCAACCAAGCAATCTGAAACGCGCGCGCACCCACGGCTATCGGGCGCGCATGGCAACGCTGGGTGGCCGCAAGGTCATCAAGGCCCGCCGCGCCAAGGGCCGCGCGCGTCTGGCGCCCTGATTCCCGCCTCGGTCGCCGGGGGCGGGGTCTCGAAGCCGCTGGGATTCCCGCGTTCGGTGCGCTTGACGGCCGCCTCGGATTATCGGTACGTCTTTGCCGAGCCTCGCAAGGCCATCGACAGAAACTTTGTCGTGCTCTATCGCTCCGGACGCGAATCCGCTGCTCGTCTCGGTCTGGCGGTGACGAAGAAACGCCTGCGACGCGCGGTCGATCGCAACCGCATCAAGCGTTTGGTGCGTGAAAGCTTTCGTCACGCCCGCGAGCATCTGGTCAACCTGGATGCGGTGGTACTGGTTCGTGATGGCTGCGCGTCACGGAGCAACGCCGAGCTGCGCGCGTCGCTGGACAGGCTTTGGCAGAAGGTCGCCTCCCGACATTCTTGAATTTCTCATTCCTAGCCGCCTGGCGGACGGACTCCGTCGTTCTGGCTTCATCACCTTTGGTATTCGAGTCTCCATGGATAATATTCGCTTGCTCCTGATGGCCGCCGTGGCGTTTCTCAGTTTTAGCCTGTATCAGGCATGGCAGCGCGACTACGCGCCGAAACCTCAGGTCCAGCAGGCACAGCAGCAACAGCAGGTGGCCGCGCCGTCGGCCGATATGGCTAGAGTCCATGGAGGCGATGAGCCATCGATGAATATGGGCGCGGTGCCGGATGTCGATGTGCCGGCGGCGAGCGCCACGCCGGTCGTGGGCGCTGTTCAGACGGCAGGTTCGAAGAAGATTTCGGTGGAAACGGACCTGTTCAGGATTCTCATCGATACACGCGGCGGCACGCTCACCGACGCTTGGCTGGAACAGTATCCGGTATCGATCGAGCAGCAGGATGTCAAACTCAAATTATTGATGCCGGTGCCTCCCGAGCTGTTCATCGCCCAGTCTGGCCTGAAGAGCGGCAAGGGCGTCGAGGCGCCGACGCATGAAGCCGGATACCAAGCGAAATCCTTCGACTATAAGCTGGCCGATGGTCAAAACGAGCTGGTCGTCGATCTGGTCTGGCAGGGCGCGAATGGCGTCAAGGTGACCAAGCGTTATCGTTTTCAGCGTGACAGTTATGCGATCGCGGTTGAGCATATTGTCGAGAATACTGGTGCCAAGCCTTGGTCCGCGCGTGGCTATGCGCAGTTACAACGCATGCATGATGGCAAGACCCAAAGTGTCTTCATGGCGCGCGCCTATGTCGGCGCCGCGATCTACTCGCCCGATGAAAAGTACCAGAAGATACCCTTCAAAAAGATGGCCGAGACGCCGTTGAGCCAGGATGTCACCGGCGGCTGGGTGGCGATGATGCAACATTACTTCATCGGCGCCTGGATTCCTCCCGCCAATGAGCCCGAGCATTTCTACTCGATGGCGTTGCCGGGCGGGCGTTACGTCGTTGGCGCCTATTCGCCGGTGGTCAGCGTCGCGCCGGGCGAGTCCCATACCTTTGGCAATCGCCTGGTCATCGGTCCCAAGTTGCAGGACAAGCTTGCCAAGATGGCTCCGGGTCTGGAACTGACCGCCGACTACGGCTGGCTGACGATTCTGGCGAAGCCGATGTTCTGGCTATTGAAATGGTTCCAGCATTTGTTCGGCAACTGGGGCTGGGCGATCATTTTCCTGACGATCACCATCAAGCTACTGTTCTACAAGCTGTCCGAAGCAAGCTACCGTTCGATGGCGAATATGCGCAAGTTGGCGCCGCGCCTGAAGGCGCTGAAGGATCGCTATGGCGACGACAAGGCACGCCTGAATCAGGCAATGATGGAGATGTACAAGAAGGAGAAAATCAACCCGCTGGGCGGCTGTTTGCCGATGGTCGTGCAGATTCCGTTCTTCATTTCGCTGTACTGGGTGTTGATGGAGGCGGTGGAGTTGCGTCAGGCGCCATTCATGTTGTGGATCAAGGATCTGTCGATCGCCGATCCCTATTTCGTGCTGCCGGTGTTGATGGGTGTCACCATGTTGGCGCAGCAGAAGCTGAATCCGGCGCCGATGGATCCGATGCAGCAGAAGGTGATGATGGCACTGCCCATCGTTTTCACGGTGTTCTTCGCCTTCTTCCCGGCGGGCCTGGTGCTGTATTGGTTCACCAACAACCTGCTTTCCATCGCGCAGCAATATGTCATCACCAAGCGTATCGAGGTGTCCGCCAACTGACGCGTCGATGAACAGTGATACCATCGCCGCGATCGCCACGCCGCCGGGCTTTGGCGGGATCGGCATCGTGCGCCTCTCCGGCGTGGACGCGGCGCACATTGGGACTGCTATTTGCGCCTCGCTGGGAAAGCCGCGTGAAGCGGCTTTTCGCGTTTTCCGGGATGCGCAAGGCCGAGTCATCGATGAAGGCCTGGTCTTGTTTTTCCCCGCGCCTAGCTCCTTTACTGGCGAACATGTGGTCGAATTTCAGGGCCATGGCGGGCCGATCGTCATGGATATGCTGCTACAGCGCTGTGTCGCGCTTGGCGCGCGACTGGCGCGTCCAGGCGAATTCAGCGAACGCGCCTTTATGAATGACAAGCTCGATCTGGCGCAGGCCGAGGCGATTGCCGATCTGATCGAGAGTGGCAGCACCCAGGCGGCGCGTATGGCGATGCGTTCGCTGCGGGGTGAATTCTCCTGCCGGGTGCATGCGCTGGTCGAGGAGCTGACCGCATTGCGCGTCTATGTCGAGGCGGCGCTGGATTTCCCCGACGAGGATATCGACTTCCTCTCCGATGGCCGGGTCGAACAGCAACTCGGCGAACTGTTGCAAGCGATCGAATCCCTGCGCCTGGCCGCCGATCAGGGGCGAGTGATGCGGGAGGGTCTGACGCTGGTCATCGCGGGCCTGCCAAACGCCGGGAAATCCAGCCTGCTGAATCTGCTGGCGCGCACCGATGCGGCGATTGTCACCGATATTCCCGGCACCACGCGCGATATCCTGCGTGAGTTCATCCAGATCGACGGTCTGCCGGTGCACTTGATCGACACCGCCGGCCTGCGCGACAGTGACAACCCGATCGAGCAGGAAGGTATCCGCCGCGCGCGTATGGCATTGGACGAGGCCGATCTGGTGTTGTGGGTCTACGATTGTCGCTCTGGGCTTCCCCGCATCGATGCCGCCGTGCGGGCGCTGGACATCCCGCTGCTGCTGATCCGCAACAAGATCGATCGTTGTGACGAACCGCCGGGCCGACGCGAGCACGGCATCCTGCCGGAGATTGCCTTGTCGGCGAAACAAGGCGCTGGTCTCGATGTATTGCATGACTTTCTGAAACGGCATGCTGGAGTCAGCGAACTCGCCGAGGGCGGCTTCAGCGCGCGCCGCCGCCATCTCGCGGCCATAGACAAGGCGGAGCAGGCCCTGAATCGGGCGACCAATACCATGCTGGAGACACGCGCCGGAGAGCTGGTCGCGGCCGACCTGCTGTATGCCCAACAGATGCTCGGCGAGATCACCGGTGAAATCAGTGCCGATGATCTGCTCGGTGAGATCTTTTCTTCATTCTGTATCGGAAAATAGCCACCAGTTGTTGCTGGCTTTGATGTCTCTGCATACTTGCACCATCATTTGAGTTCCATTATGGTGCGGTTTTCGCTGGTACACGGTTCGTGAGGAAATTGTCGCGCCAATTTGGTGCGTTCGCTGTTTCGGGCTGACCGGATTCGGGAAAGATTGCACCGTGCTGACGCCTGCCCTTGGGGGATTCCATGTCCGATAAACATTATTCATTCGCGCTCGTTCTCATTCTGCTTCTGTTGCCCGCCCTGGCTGGCGCGGATGAGCTGAATCGTGGCGATACCGCGTGGATTCTGAGTTCCACCGCGCTGGTGTTGTTCATGACCCTGCCGGGTCTGGCGATGTTCTATGGTGGCCTGGTCAGCGCGAAGAACGTTCTGTCGGTGCTGATGCAGTGTTTCGCCATTGCCGGCGTGGTGTCGGTGCTGTGGTTGTTGCTCGGTTACAGCCTGGCCTTCGACACGGGCAATGCCTGGATTGGCGGTTTCGGCAAGGTATTGTTCGGCGGCATCGGCAAGGAAGGACTGTCTGGTGATCTGCCGGAAGCGGCCTTCATGTTGTTTCAGATGACCTTCGCGATCATCACTCCGGCGTTGATCATCGGCGGTTACGCGGAACGCATGCGCTTCGGCGCGATGCTGGCGTTCAGCGCGATATGGCTGATGCTGGTCTATGTGCCCGTGACACATTGGGTTTGGGGCGGCGGTTGGTTGCAGCAGATGGGGTTGTACGATTTCGCTGGTGGCACCGTGGTGCATATCACTGCTGGGGTGGCGGCTTTGGTCGCGGCATTGGTGCTTGGACCACGCAAGGGGTTTCCGAATCATGCGATGACGCCGCACAACATGACGATGACGATCGCTGGCGCGGGCATGCTTTGGGTCGGCTGGTTCGGCTTCAACGGTGGCAGCGCGTTGGCGGCGAATGGCGATGCGGCGATGGCGATGCTGGTGACGCATACCTCGGCGGCGGCCGGCGCGCTGACCTGGATGCTGATCGAATGGATCAAATTCGGCAAGCCGAGTGCCCTGGGTGTCGCGACCGGCATGGTCGCCGGCTTGGGGACCATCACGCCCGCATCGGGTTTCGTCGGGCCGGGTGGCGCGCTAGTCATCGGTATTCTGGCGGGCTTGGTATGCTTCAACGCCACTGCGTATCTGAAGCAGAAGCTGAAGATAGATGATTCGCTGGATGTGTTTCCGGTGCATGGTGTCGGCGGCATGCTGGGCACCTTGCTGGCCGGGGTGTTCGCATCAACCGGTCTGGGCCTGTTCAGCGGATTTGGCTTCGCCGAGGGCATAAGCGGCATGGCGGGGCAGATGCAGGTGCAGGTGATCGGTGTCGTTGCCACGGCGGTGTTCACCGCCGTGATGACTTGGCTGATTCTGAAGCTGCTGGGTCTGTTTACGCCGTTGCGCGTCGATGACGAGCAGGAAATCCAGGGACTGGATGTGGCGCTGCATGAAGAAAGGGGCTATGACCTGTAGTGGTGGCGGGCCTGTCCCGCCATTTTCGATGACTGCAAGTTATTGAAAATGAAGGAACTGGGAAGTTGCATTTTCCGGTTCCGTCGTTGAAAAAGTCCATGGAAGGACTTTTTCAACATCCTGTTAGGCGTCGCGTCGTTCAGTGAGCGAGTCCGTTGGCGTGGAGGCTGGCAGCCGGTTGCCTGTGATCCGTCCGCGGGAACGCGGTGAATACGTTGGCGTCTGCCGGGTGAGGAACGGTGGGATGGGTCTGTTTGGCGCGCAAAAAAAGCCGGATCACATCCGCTGTGATCCGGCTGTCGTCGGCTTGGCTGGCAAACTGTCTCTCCGTTGCGCTTCCTGGCGCGGTGTATTTCCTATCTTCTTCCTTGTGGCGACGTCCTCAAAGGTTTTACCGATCCCTGGCGGTGCCGCGTTCGTCCTTGCTGTTGGCGTAATATGCTTCCGTTGAATATTACGCTGGATCACCCCTTGTGATCCGCGCGTGGTCGCTTCGTTGGCAATCCCTGTGTCCGTTGCGCATCCCTGCGATGCTGATGCGTCCCGCAGCCGTCCTTCCTTTGTGGCGACCACGCCGGTCCCTGGTGTTCGTCCTGACCTTATGGCAATCATCTTCCATTGATCTCGATGTGGCTCCTGCCCGAATCACTTCCGTTGCGATCCCTCGTCTGCTGACAATCCGTGATGCCGTTGCGTATCCTCGCGTGGCGGGCTTCCGTGCTTCCTTCCCTGTGGTGATGGCTTGAGTATCGTCCAGTCGTCGGGCGGTGGATATAGGCGTTGGTCCCTATTCGTGTAGGAAATGTCTGACCGAGGGTGAGTCGGGCGGGGATGGCAAAAAATCGGACCACATCCGCTGTGATCCGATTGTCGCCATTTGCTTAGCGGGATGTGTCAACCCAATTCAGAAATGTCCTCTTTTCTGCCATTCAGAAGT
>JALSSX010000315.1 GCA_026984055.1 Sedimenticola sp.
CTTTATGACTCATCGTAATCTGCTCCTCTGCCACGGGCCCCTCCTGAAACCAAAAGGGGACATTTTAGAATTGGACAAAGAGGACATTACTGCTTTGGGCTAACAATGCGACTTTGCGACTTGAAAAAAAAGACGGCTGCCGCTAAGCTAGCGCGCTCGATTGATTTCCCTTTGGAGGACTACCCGATGCGTCAGCCGCTGGTCGCCGGAAACTGGAAGATGAATGGGTCACGCGCATCGGTCGCAACCTTGCTGGACGGCCTGAAGGCTGGTGTTGGTGAGGTACGGAACGCGGAAATGGCGGTTTGTCCCCCTTTTATCTATATTCCACAGGTTCAGGAAGCGTTGCGCGGAACTGCGATCTCATGGGGCGGTCAGGATGTATCGACCGAGGCGTCGGGTGCTTTCACTGGTGAGATCTCGGCGGCCATGCTGCTCGACTTCGGTTGCACCTACGCGATCGTCGGGCATTCCGAACGACGCACTCTGCATGGCGAGAGCGATAAATTGGTGGCGAAGAAGTTTGCCGTGGCGCGTGCCGCTGGCCTGAAGCCGATCCTGTGCGTCGGCGAAACGCTGGAAGAGCGCGAGCAGGGGGTCACCGAACAAGTCTGCGCGCGTCAAGTGGATGCGGTTATCGCACTGGAAGGCGTCGCCGCGCTGGCTGATGGCGTCATCGCCTACGAGCCGGTCTGGGCCATCGGTACCGGTAAGGTCGCCAGCCCGGAGCAGGCGCAGGATGTGCATGCGTTCATTCGCGGCAAGATCGCGGCGCTGGATGGCGCGGTGGCTGAGAGTCTACGCATCCTCTATGGCGGCAGCATGAAGCCGGACAACGCCGCGGAACTGCTCATCAAACCGGACATCGATGGCGGCCTGATTGGTGGCGCGTCACTGAAGGCGGAAGATTTTCTCGGTATTGGTCTGGCGGCCAACTGATCCCTTTTTCACGGATAACCCGATGCAAACGATTCTCGTAATCATCCATTTGATGCTGGCCCTTGGCGTTATCGGTCTAGTGCTGATTCAGCATGGCAAAGGCGCCGACGCCGGGGCGGCGTTCGGTAGTGGCGCCTCGGCCACCGTTTTCGGCGCGCAGGGTTCGGGTTCCTTCCTGAGTCGCGCCACAGCGGTGCTGGCGACACTGTTCTTTCTGACCAGTCTGGCGCTTGCCTATTATGCAATGCAGAGTCGCACGCAGGGCGGCTTGATGGATGTGTCGGATGACGGCGTTGGTATCCGGCCGCTGGAGAAGGCTGCCGAGTCCCCCGAGGCGGCGACTTCCGATATTCCGGTGGCTCCGTCGACACCGGCGCCCGCACCCGCTACCACCGGTGGTGCTCCGGTTTCCGATCTTCCGTCCATCCCCGCGGAAGGCGAGTAGTAGTCTGATTCCGGCCATGGCGTGAAAATGTCATGGCGATTTTTTCGATGTTGTTATCAGCCGATGTGGTGGAATTGGTAGACACGCCGTCTTGAGGGGGCGGTGGCGCGAGCCGTGCCGGTTCAAGTCCGGCCATCGGCACCAAATCAGTTGAGCGGTATTCGGGGTGTTCCCGGATACCGTTTTTTTATGAGCCTAGTAATTCCAGCTAAGCTGCTGAATATAAAGGGCTTGACTGGGGTTGTTCGGCTTGACACATGGCCTTCCGCTGACATAGACTTTTGCCTTCGGATTCCGCTGGGGCGGGTTCGCTTCGGCCGGTTGTTTGTGTCGGATGGCGGATATCGTCGGATTCCACATAGAGATAACGAGCAGACCGCCCAGGTACTGCTCAGGTTGGGGGAGCTATGTTGGAAGGCTATTTGCCTATACTCGTATTCCTTGGTGTCGGTACTTTTATCGGCGCTGCAGCAATCGCTATTGGCTTCATTTTGGGTCCGCATCGGCCGGATAGTGAAAAACTCTCGCCTTATGAATGCGGC
This sequence comes from Sedimenticola sp., assembly GCA_026984055.1. GTDB lineage: Bacteria > Pseudomonadota > Gammaproteobacteria > Chromatiales > Chromatiaceae > JALSSX01. The sequence goes on from JALSSX010000315.1 coordinate 1,927, forward strand.
TTCGAGGCTTTCGAAGATACCCGCATGAAATTCGATGTGCGCTATTATCTGGTCGCCATCCTGTTCATCATCTTCGATCTTGAGATCGCCTTCCTATTCCCGTGGGCTGTCGTGCTGGCGGAAATCGGCATCGTCGGTCTGATGGCAATGGCGGTGTTCCTCGGTATTCTGGTTGTCGGTTTCATTTACGAGTGGAAGAAGGGGGCACTGGAATGGGAGTAGAAGGGCTGCTCGAAAAGGGCTTCGTCACGACATCTGCCGACAAGCTCATCAATTGGGCGAGAACCGGCTCGATGTGGTCGATGACCTTTGGTCTGGCTTGCTGCGCGGTCGAGATGATGCACGCGGCAGCCTCTCGCTATGATCTCGACCGCTTTGGCATGATCTTTCGTCCGAGTCCGCGTCAGTCCGACGTGATGATCGTCGCCGGTACCTTGGTCAACAAGATGGCGCCGGCGTTGCGCAAGGTCTACGATCAGATGGCCGAGCCGCGTTGGGTGATCTCGATGGGTTCCTGCGCCAACGGCGGTGGCTATTATCACTATTCCTACGCCGTAGTGCGCGGCTGTGATCGCATCGTGCCGGTCGACATCTATGTGCCGGGTTGCCCGCCGACGGCGGAGGCGCTGGTCTATGGCATCATCCAGTTGCAGAACAAGATCAAGCGCACCAACACGATCGCGCGTTAGGACGATAGCATGACGAGCACACCCGAAGAACGTCTTGATGATCTGAGTTCGGCGCTGACGGAAGTGCTCGGCGAATTCGATACGTCGTTGCAGCGTGCCCTCGGCGAGCTGACACTGACGGTGGCGCGCACCGACTGGCCGCGCGTGGCGCCGCTCCTGCGTGATCACGACGATTTGCTGATGGATGAATGCATCGATGTCTGCGGTGTCGATTACGCGGGTTATGGTGAGTCTGAGTGGGAGACGCATGTGTCTGGCGTGGGCTTCAGTCGCGCGGTGGAGCGTCATGCCTCCTTTGGTCAACGGGATACCGATCGCTTTGCGGTTGTCTATCACTTGCTTTCGGTGACGCGCAATGTGCGTCTCAGGGTGAAGGTGTTCGTCGACGAGACTGATCCGATCCTGGATTCCATGGTCGATGTGTGGGCGGGGGTCAACTGGTTCGAGCGCGAGGCCTTCGATCTGTATGGCATCCTGTTCAGTGGCCACCCCGATCTGCGCCGCATCCTGACGGACTACGGTTTTATCGGTCACCCCTTTCGCAAGGATTTTCCGCTTACCGGCGAGGTTGAAATGCGCTACGACCCTGAGTTGCGTCGCGTGGTCTACGAACCGACGCGAATCGACCCGCGTGTTCTGACACCGAAAGTCATACGTCATGCACAGTCGGAGGCTGCTCCGCTGGGGGGGGGCGCCGAGACCGATGGGGATGGCGACGATGTCTGAGATTCGTAACTACACCCTCAATTTTGGTCCGCAGCACCCGGCCGCGCATGGCGTATTGCGCTTGGTGCTGGAGATGGATGGCGAGGTCATCGAACGAGCGGATCCACATGTCGGGCTGCTGCATCGCGGTACCGAGAAGCTTGCTGAATCCAAGCCGTACAATCACAGCATCGGTTACATGGATCGCCTCGATTACGTCTCGATGATGTGTAGCGAGCATGGCTATGTGCTGGCGATAGAGAAGTTGCTTGGCATCGAAGCGCCACTGCGAGCTCAGTACATCCGTGTGATGTTCGACGAGATCACGCGCATCCTGAATCATCTGATGTGGCTGGGCACGCATGCGCTGGATGTCGGCGCGATGACGGTGTTTCTCTACTGCTTCAGGGAACGGGAAGACCTGATGGATTGCTACGAGGCGGTTTCCGGCGCGCGCATGCATGCGACCTATTACCGCCCCGGTGGCGTGTATCGCGACCTTCCCGAGCAGATGCCCAGCTTTACATCGAGTAACCTGAAGAGCGACGGCAAGCTGGAACGCTTGAACGCGAACCGGCAGGGTTCCTTGCTCGATTTCATCGAGGATTTCACCAGTCGTTTCCCTGGGTACGTCGATGAGTACGAAACTTTGTTGACGGACAACCGTATCTGGAAGCAGCGCACTGTCGATATCGGCGTGGTGACGCCTGAGCGCGCCAAGCAGCTCGGTTTCAGTGGGCCGATGATTCGCGGTTCCGGTATCGCTTGGGATCTGCGCAAGAAGCAACCCTACGAAGTCTATAATCGCATCGATTTCGATATTCCGGTCGGGTGTAATGGCGATTGTTACGACCGTTACCTGGTGCGCGTCGAAGAGATGCGCCAGTCGAATCGCATTATTCGCCAATGCGTGGAATGGCTGCGCGCCAACCCGGGACCGGTGATGCTGGAAGATCACAAGATCACGCCACCGAGGCGTGCCGAGATGAAGGATGACATGGAATCGCTGATCCATCATTTCAAGTTGTTCACCGAAGGCTACTGTCCGCCGGCCGGTGAGGCTTACGCGGCCGTCGAGGCGCCGAAGGGCGAGTTCGGTTGCTACATCATTTCGGATGGCGCGAACAAACCCTTTCGCTTGAAGATTCGCGCGCCGGGTTTCGCGCATATCTCGGCGATGAACGAGATGACCAAGGGCCACATGTTGGCCGATGTGGTGGCGGTGATCGGCACCATGGATGTGGTATTTGGCGAGATCGACCGGTAAACAGACGATGAAAGCAGCAACTGACAAGAACAGCCTGTTCGACGCGAAGATCCGCGCGGAGATCGACCACTGGATCGCCAAGTATCCGCCCGATTGGAAGCAGGGCGCCTGCATGGCCGCGTTGCGCATCGTACAGGATGCGAATGGTGGCTGGCTGAGCAACGAGTTGATGGATGACGTGGCCAGCTATCTGGACATGCCGCCAATCGCTGTCTACGAGGTGGCTACCTTCTATTCGATGTATGAACTGAAGCCGGTCGGCAAGCATAAGGTGTGTGTCTGTACCAATGTTTCGTGCATGTTGAATGGTTGCGATCGCATCGTCGAGCATCTGGAGGGACGTCTTGGCATCAAGTTCGGCGAGGTCACCGAGGATGGACGCTTCTCCCTCAAGGAAGTCGAGTGCCTGGGGGCTTGCGGCGGCGCGCCGATGCTTCAGATCGGCAATAAATACTACGAGAATCTGACCCCCGATCTGGTCGATTCCATCCTGGACGGACTGGAGTAAGCATGGCAAACGAGGTCTGTTTCCGCACCTTGCACCGCGATCGTTCGTGGACGCTGGATGTGTACGAATCCGAGGGCGGCTACGAGGCGTTGAAGAAGGTGCTCGCGGGTGACTGGTCGCCCGCCGAGGTCGTCGATCTGGTGAAGAGGTCCGGCTTGCGCGGTCGTGGTGGCGCGGGTTTTCCGACCGGGATCAAATGGAGCTTCATCAGCCGAGACATGCCGGGCGACAAGTATATCGTATGCAACTCGGACGAGGGCGAACCGGGTACCTTCAAGGATCGGGATATCCTGCGCTACAATCCGCATGCATTGATCGAAGGCATGATCATCGCCGGCTATGTCATCGATGCGGTCGCCGGCTACAACTATATCCGCGGTGAGTTCTGGGAACCTTACGAACGCTTCGAGGCGGCGCTGGATGAAGCGCGCCAGGCCGGCTACCTGGGCAAGGATATCCTTGGTAGCGGCTACGACTATGATCTGCACACCCATCTTGGTGCCGGCGCGTATATCTGTGGTGAGGAGACCGCGCTGCTGGAATCCATCGAAGGTAAGAAGGGGCAGCCGCGTTTCAAGCCGCCGTTTCCCGCGCAGTTTGGTCTGTTCGGACGACCGACCATCATCAACAATACCGAGAGTCTCGCGTCCATTCCGGACATCCTGCGCCAGGGAGCGGACTGGTTTCGAGAGCTCGGCGTCGAGAACAGTGGCGGCAGCAAGTTGTTTTCGGTATCCGGCAACGTGAACCGGCCGGGTAACTTCGAGGTTCCGTTGGGCACCCCCTTTGCCGAACTGCTGGAGATGGCCGGTGGAGTCACCAAAGGCCGCAAGCTAAAGGCGGTCATTCCGGGAGGTTCTTCGGCGCCGGTGATCCCGGGCGATCAGATGATGGATCTGAATATGGATTACGATTCCATCCAGAACGCGGGTTCGATGCTGGGTTCTGGCGCGGTGATCGTGATGGACGACAGCAACTGCATGGTGAAGGTGCTGGATCGCATGTCCTACTTCTATCACGAGGAGTCTTGCGGCCAATGCACGCCGTGCCGCGAGGGTACGGGTTGGCTGTATCGCGTGGTGCATCGCATCGAGACCGGTCGTGGTCGGCAGGAGGACTTGGCGCTGCTCGATGATGTTGCCGCGCGCATCGCCGGCCGCACGATCTGCGCCCTGGGCGACGCGGCGGCGATGCCGGTGCAGGGGATGCTGAAACATTATCGCGATGAATTCCAGTATCACATCGACCACAAGAAATGCATGGTGGGAGCTGGCGGCTGATCACGGCTGACCGGAGAGAAACAAAAGCATGTCGGATAAAAAGGTCACAATCGAGGTCGATGGGCGCAAGCTGGAGGCGACAGCCGGGCAGATGCTCATTGAGGTCACTGATGCCGCGGGCATCGAGGTGCCGCGCTTTTGCTACCACAAGAAGCTGTCCATCGCGGCAAACTGCCGGATGTGTCTGGTCGAGGTGGAGAAGGCGCCGAAACCACTGCCCGCCTGCGCCACGCCGGTGATGGACGGCATGGTCGTGAAGACCCGTTCTCCATTGGCGATTCAGGCGCAGCAGGGCACGATGGAATTTCTGTTGATCAATCATCCGTTGGATTGCCCGATCTGCGACCAAGGCGGTGAATGCGAGCTCCAGGATGTCGCCATCGGCTACGGTGACGATGCCTCACGCTATGTCGAAGTGAAGCGCGTGGTGAAGGACGAGGATATCGGTCCGCTGATCGAGACCGAGATGACACGCTGCATCCACTGCACCCGTTGCGTGCGTTTCGGTGCCGAGATTGCCGGTATTCGCGAGCTGGGCGCGACCGGCCGTGGCGAGCACATGCGTATTGGCACCTATGTCGGCACGACAGTCACCTCGGAGATGTCTGGCAACGTCATCGATCTATGTCCAGTGGGCGCGTTGACCGCAAAGCCGTCGCGTTACCAGGCGCGAGCCTGGGAGCTGACTCAGACGAATGCGATCGCGCCACATGATTCCGTTGGCTCCAATGTCCATCTGCACCTGCGTCGTGGCCAGGTGATGCGCGCGGTGCCGGCTGATAACGAAGCCATCAATGAAACCTGGATATCGGATCGTGACCGCTTCGCCTATCAGGGGCTGTCTGCGGGAGACCGCGCGACTCAGCCGTTGGTGAAGGAGAATGGTGGCTGGCGTCCGATCGAGTGGAGTGACGCTCTCGCGCTCGCGGTGGAGAAGCTCAGGGATGCAAGGGCGGAAGCCAATGCGCTTGCCGCGCCGCATGCGACACTGGAAGAACTCTTTCTGTTACGCAAGCTTATGGCTGGCCTGGATGCGCCGAGTCTCGATTATCGACTCCGTCAGGCCGATTTTCGCGCGACCTCGGCCGTGCCGGGCTATGGGTTGTCGATTGCGGACATCGAACGCTTGGACGCCGCCTTGTTGGTCGGCTCGAATCTACGCAAGGATCTTCCGATCATCAATCATCGCCTGCGCAAGGCCGCCCTGAACGGTGGCGACGTGATGGTGCTGAATCCCGTCGACTACGAGTTCAACTATCCACTGGGTGGTGCCCTGATCACATCGCCGTCGAACATGGTGGCCTCCTTGGCCGGGATCGCGCGCGCCGTGGGTGTGTCCGCCGACGGGGCGATCGGTGAGTTGATCGATGGCGCGGCCGAGAACGACGAGACCAACCGACTCGCCGCGCGCTTGACGGCGGCGGATAAAGCCTGGGTGGCGGTTGGCGCGTTGGCCGAGGCGCATCCGGATTATGCGGTATTGCAAGCGATTGCCTCGGCGATCGCGGAGGCCAGCGGTGCGGTATTCGGTTTTCTGCCGATGGCCTCGAACTCGGTCGGCGCGGCGCTTGTTGGTTGCGTGCCGTCGGATGGCGGCTTGGATGCCGTGCAACAGTTGTCCCAGCCAGGCAAGACCAGCATACTGCTGGACATCGAGCCGGCCCAAGATTGTCTGAATCCTGCCCAGGCGATGCGCACGCTCGACGAAACTGCTTTCGTCATTGCGATCAGCAGTTTCGCCAGTGACTCCCTGAAGGCTTGCGCCGACCTCATCCTGCCAATGGCTGCGTTCGCTGAAACCTCCGGTACCTTCATCAATGGCGAGGGTGTCTGGCAGCGCTTCGACGGTTGTGTCCGACCGCTCGGCGAGGCGCGCCCGGGCTGGAAGATCCTGCGCGTGCTCGGCACCATGCTCGAACTCGATGGCTTCGACTACGAGAGTCCGGCGCAGGTGCATGACGAGGTTCGCGCGATGATCGGCGATCGCGGTATCGATAATTCGCTCGATGATCCGGGTGATGTCGAACCCTGGCGGCCGAAGGGCATGCAACGCATTGGCGATGTCCCGATCTACCGTATCGATGCGCTGACGCGACGAGCCACGGCGCTGCAACAGACGGGAGAGCCGGTTTCCGCGCTAGCCTGTATCAATGCGGCGTTGGCCAAGCGCCTACGGATCGCCGACCGCGGTCAGGTCAAGGTTGGTCAGGGAGGCAAGAGTGTCGTGATGGCGGTGCGCGTTTCCGAGCGGGTACCCAACGATACGGTTTGGTGCCCGGCGGCGGTGGATGGCAGCGAATTACTCGGCCCTCAGATTGGCGATATCACGCTGGAGAAGGCATAGCCGATGGAAGCGATAACAAATTTCCTGGTCTCCTTTCCCACCGAGTTTCCCGTTTTGTGGATCCTGGTCCGGATTGTCGTCATCGTTTTGCCGTTGATGCTGGCGGTGGCCTATTTCACCTACGCCGAACGCAAGATCATCGGTTATATGCAAGTGCGCCTGGGGCCGAACCGCGTGGGTCCGAAAGGATGGTTGCAGCCAATCGCCGATGCGGTCAAATTGATGTTCAAGGAGATCATCATCCCGAGCGGGGCCAACAAGTTTCTTTTCGTGTTGGCGCCGATGCTCGCGTTGGGACCGGCACTGGCGGCCTGGGCGGTATTGCCGTTCGACGACGGCATGGTGTTGACGGATATCAATGCGGGCCTGCTCTATATCCTCGCGTTGACCTCGGTGGCCGTCTATGGCGTCATCATCGCCGGCTGGGTGTCGAATTCTAAGTACGCTTTTCTCGGCGCGATACGATCGGCGGCGCAGATCGTATCCTACGAGATCGCGATGGGTTTTGCGCTGGTCGGGGTGCTGGTCGCCGCCGGCAGCCTTAATCTGAGTGATATCGTGCGCGCGCAGGAAGGCGGGTTGCTGCATTGGTTCTGGCTGCCTTTGTTGCCGTTGTTCGTGATCTATTTCATCTCTGGTGTCGCAGAGACGAATCGCGCTCCCTTCGACGTTGCCGAGGGTGAATCCGAGATTGTCGCAGGCTTTCATGTCGAGTATTCAGGGATGACCTTCGCTGTATTCTTTCTCGCCGAGTACGCGAACATGATCCTTATCTCGGCGCTGACAGCGTTGATGTTCCTCGGTGGCTGGCTGTCTCCGTTTCAAGGCTCCTTCATGGAGAGCTGGTTCACCTGGGTGCCGGGCATCATCTGGTTTTTCCTGAAGATTCTGATCTTCGGTTTTCTGTTTCTGTGGTTTCGCGCGACCTTTCCCCGCTATCGCTATGACCAGATCATGCGTCTTGGCTGGAAGGTATTCATCCCGATCACCATTGTCTGGATTCTGGTGGTCGCGGTGGCCGTGGTTTACAAGTTCCCGATCTGGTTCGATTGACGGAGACAACGGATGAATACCCTGGTCAACTACGTTCGTAGCCTGTTTCTCGTCGAACTGTTTCGCGGCATGGGCGTCACCGGGCGTTACCTGTTTCGCGGTAAGTTTACGCTGGAGTATCCAGAGGAGCGCGCACCGCAATCGCCCCGTTTTCGCGGCTTGCACGCGCAGCGTCGCTATCCGAACGGCGAGGAGCGTTGCATCGCCTGCAAGCTCTGCGAGGCAACGTGTCCGGCATTGGCGATTACCATCGAGGCCGCGCCGCGTGAAGACGGGCAGCGACGCACAACGCGCTATGATATCGATCTTTTCAAATGCATCTTCTGTGGTTTCTGCGAGGAATCCTGCCCGGTCGACGCTATCGTCGAAAGTCGTATCTATGAATACCATTTCGAGAATCGAGAGGACGCGGTGATGACCAAGAGCAAGCTGCTGGAGCTCGGCGAGAAATACGAGGCACAACTGGCGGCGGATCGCGCTGTTCAGGCGGCTTACCGCTGAAGCTGGAATCTGATATGACTTTCGAGAAATTCCTGTTCTATTTCTTCGCCGCGATGGTGATCTTCGCTGGCTTGATGTTGATCACTCGACGGAATCCCGTGTATTCGGCGCTGTTTCTAGTGTTGGCGTTCTTCAACGCGGCCGGTTTGTGGATGCTGATGGAAGCCGAGTTCCTGGCGATCACGCTGGTGTTGGTGTATGTCGGCGCGGTGATGGTGCTTTTCTTGTTCGTCGTGATGATGCTGGATATCAATGTCGCCGAGATGAAGCCGGGTTGCTTCATCACGTATCTTCCGGTTGGTATTCTGATCGCACTCACGATGGTCGTGGAGATGGTGATGGTGGTCGGCCCGAATCATTTCGGTCTGGATATCTATGCCTCGCCCGTTCCGCATGCGCCGGGCTACAGCAATACGGGAGAGTTGGGTTCCATGCTGTACACCATCTACATGTATCCGTTCGAGATCGCCGCCGTGATCCTGTTGGTGGCGATCGTCGCGGCGATTGGCCTGACCTTGCGTCGGCGGCCCGATACCAAGTCCCAGAACCCCTCGAAGCAGGTGTTGGTCAAGCGTGACGACCGGCTGCGGGTGGTGAAGATGCCTTCGGAATCGAAAATGGAGCTGAAATGATCGCCTTGTCCGATTATCTGATTCTTGGCGCCATACTGTTTTGTATCAGTGTCGCGGGGATTTTTCTGAATCGCCGCAATGTACTGATCCTGTTGATGTGTATCGAATTGATGCTATTGGCGGTAAATATGAACTTTATTGCCTTCTCCCATTTTCTCGGTAACGCGACGGGTCAGGTATTCGTGTTTTTCGTCCTGACCGTGGCGGCCGCCGAGGCGGCGATCGGTCTGGCGATATTGGTCGTGTTGTTCCGTAATCGCCGCACGATCGATGTTGCCGAACTGGATACCCTGAAGGGCTGAGTACTGAATATGGAAGCGATACTTCTCACCATCGTATTGAGTCCGCTGATCGGTTCGGCGCTTGCCGGCTTGGCGTGCATGCGGGTAAGTCGCGCCTGGGCGCACTGGGTCACGATAATCGGGGTCGGCATCTCCTGTGCGTTATCGCTCTATGTGTTGAAACTGTATGCGCTGGACGGACAGGCGATCTATAACCATCCGGTTTACACATGGATGGTCAGCGACGGCCTGCGTTTCGAGATCGGTTTTCTTATCGACAATCTTACTGCGATGATGATGGCCGTGGTTACCTTTGTATCGCTGATGGTGCATATCTATACCATCGGTTACATGCATGACGAGGAAATCGGTTACCAGCGTTTCTTCAGTTATATCGCGCTGTTCACCTTTTCGATGTTGATGTTGGTGATGTCGAATAATTTCATGCAGCTGTTCTTTGGCTGGGAGGCCGTTGGTTTGGTTTCCTATCTGTTGATCGGTTTCTACTTCAAGCGTGAGTCGGCGATCTTCGCCAACATGAAAGCGTTTCTGGTGAATCGTGTCGGCGACTTCGGGTTTGTTCTCGGCATCGCCGCTGTGGCGATGTATATGAACAGTCTGGATTATGCCGAGGTGTTTGCGCGCGCGCCGGCGTTGAAGGATGCTCAGGTGAATATCCTCGGCGGCGTGAGCTGGTCTTTGATGTCGGTCATCGGCATCCTGCTGTTTATTGGCGCGATGGGAAAGTCGGCGCAGGTGCCGTTGCATGTGTGGCTGCCGGATTCAATGGAAGGTCCAACGCCGATCTCGGCATTGATCCATGCGGCGACGATGGTTACCGCTGGTATCTTCATGGTTGCGCGCATGTCGCCGTTGTACGAGTTGTCGGAAACCGCGCTGAGCTTCATTCTGGTGATCGGCGCAACGACGGCGTTCTTCATGGGACTGATAGGTATCGTGCAGAACGATATCAAGCGCGTGATCGCGTATTCCACTTTGTCTCAATTGGGGTATATGGTCGTCGCGCTGGGAGTCTCTGCCTATGCGGCCGGTGTATTCCATTTGATGACTCATGCGTTCTTCAAGGCGCTGCTGTTTCTGGCCGCTGGATCGGTGATCGTCGGTATGCATCATGAACAGGATATCCGCAAGATGGGCGGTATCCGTAAACACATGCCCATTACCTACTGGGTCAGTCTTGCGGGTACCCTGGCGTTGATCGGGTTTCCCGGTTTCTCCGGTTTTTTCTCCAAGGATGCGATCATTGGCGCGGTGCATCATTCCGAGATCGCCGGTTCCAGCTATGCCTATGTGATGGTCGTGCTTGGTGTGTTCGTTACCGCCTTGTATAGCTTCCGCTTGCTGTTTCTCGTTTTCCATGGCGATGGGCCGCGTGACGGGCATGCACGCGAACATATCCATGAATCGCCCTGGGTGATCACTCTTCCGCTGATTCTGCTCGCCATCCCGTCGGTGTTGATCGGCTGGATGACGATGGAGCCGACGCTGTTCGGTGATTTCTTCAAGCAGGCGATCCATGTCGCGCCAGAGCATGATGTACTGGCTGAGTTGGGGCATTCCTATCATGGTCAGTGGGGTTTCATCCTGCACGGCATGATGGAATGGCCGTTCGTGTTGGCCATGGCCGGTCTGTTGACCGCGTGGGTAGTGTATCTGCTCAAACCTGAGTGGTCCGAACGCATCAAGAACGCGATGCTGCCCTTGTATAAATTGCTGGACAGGAAATACGGTTTCGATGAGTTCAATCAGATCGTGTTTGCCGGTGGCAGCCGTTTGATCGGTCGTCTGCTTTGGATCTTCGGTGATCGCAAGTTGATCGACGGGCTGATCATCAACGGCTCCGCGAAGAGCGTCGCGTTGCTTGCCGGTGTCGCGCGCCATGTGCAGACTGGCTATCTCTATCATTACGCAATTGCAATGATTCTTGGTCTGCTCGGCTTGCTGACCTGGTTTGTTTACTTCTGAGTTGAGTATTAGATGATGGCAGACTGGCCAATACTGAGTACAACGATCTGGCTGCCGATTATCGGAGGCCTGCTGGTGCTGGGCAGCGGCGACAAATCGCCGAACGTGTCCCGCTGGCTGGCGTTGGCGTTCGCCGTGCTGACCTTTCTCGTGAGTATTCCACTGTGGACCGCGTTCGACAGTGGCACCGCCGCGATGCAATTCGAGGAAAAAGCGGCCTGGATACCGGACTGGAATATTTTCTATCACCTGGGTGTCGATGGTATTGCGATGCCGCTGATCTTGCTGACCAGCTTTATCACAATTCTGGTGATCATCGCAGGCTGGACGGTGATACAGAAGCGCCCGTCTCAATATATGGCGGCCTTCCTGATCATGGAAGGCGTGATGATCGGCGTGTTCGCCTCGCTGGACGCGATGCTGTTCTATGTGTTCTGGGAAGCGATGCTGATTCCGATGTTTCTGATCATCGGTGTATGGGGTGGGCCGAACCGGGTCTACGCCACCATCAAATTTTTTCTGTATACCTTTTTCGGCTCGGTGTTCATGTTGATCGCGCTGATCTATATGTACACTCAGTCGGGTAGTTTCGAAATCCTCGATTTCCATGCGTTGAAACTGCCATTGAACGCGCAACTTCTCATCTTCATCGCCTTCCTGCTGGCGTTTGCCGTAAAGGTGCCAATGTGGCCCGTGCATACTTGGTTGCCGGATGCGCATGTCGAAGCGCCAACTGGCGGCTCGGTGATTCTGGCGGCGATCATGCTGAAGATCGGTGGCTACGGATTTTTGCGCTTCAGCCTGCCGATTGCTCCGGATGCCAGCCATGCGCTCGACTGGTTGATTATTCTGTTATCGCTGATCGCGGTGGTGTATATCGGCTTCGTCGCCCTCGTACAGGCGGATATGAAGAAGCTGATCGCGTATTCATCGATTTCGCATATGGGCTTCGTTACGCTGGGTCTGTTCATCGTGTTCCGTATCGCGGCGAACGCCGACGCTCCTGGCGGCGCCGTGCTCGGCATGGAAGGGGCCATGGCGCAGATGGTATCGCATGGTTTCATCTCGGCGGCGATGTTCTTGTGCGTCGGTGTCGTTTACGATCGCATGCATAGCCGCTTGATCGCCGACTATGGCGGCGTGGTGAATACCATGCCGGTGTTTGCGGCTTTCATGGTGTTTTTCGCGATGGCTAACGCGGGGCTTCCCGGCACGTCCGGATTCGTTGGTGAGTTCATGGTGATACTGGCGGCCTTCAGAGCGGATTTCTGGTATGCCTTCCTTGCGGCGACCACGCTGATCATCGGCGCTGCCTATACCTTATGGATGGTCAAGCGGGTTATCTTCGGTGATGTCGCGAACGAGAATGTTGCCAAGTTGACCGATCTGAATGGACGGGAGTATCTCGTGCTGGGCTTGTTGGCAGCCGCCGTGCTGGCGCTTGGCCTTTGGCCCCAGCCGCTGATAGAGGTTATGGACGCCTCCATTACGCATCTGGTGCAGCAGATTTCCGTTTCCAAACTCTGATGGATAGCTAAGAGGTTTCGATGGCTTTTGACCTGAATACGCTGATGCCGCTGTTGCCGGAGATTATGGTTCTTTCTCTGGTCTGCATCGTGCTGGTCGTGGATCTGTTTCTGGACGATGAATACAGAATCGTTTCTTACGGCATTGCGCAGGCGGGGCTGATCCTCGCGCTACTGGCTACGATCATGGTCGGCAAGGGTCCGGATCAGACGCTATTCGACGGAAATTACCGGATCGACACGATGGCGACGGTGCTGAAGACATCGATGCTGATTCTGGTGGTTGGTGCGTTTGTCTACGCCAAGGACTATCTGCGTAATCATAATCTGTTTAAGGGCGAATTCTTCGAGCTTGGGTTGTTCGCCTTGCTCGGCATGATGGTCATGGTATCCTCGGGCGGTTTTCTGGCGCTCTATCTGGGCCTGGAATTGCTTGCGCTTTCGCTTTATGCCTTGGTTGCCTTCGATCGGGATTCATCGAAGGCCTCTGAGGCGGCGATGAAATACTTTGTTCTAGGCGCGTTGGCTTCGGGGATGTTGCTGTATGGCATCTCGATGGTATATGGCGCGACCGGACGCATCGATTTTGGCGGCGTTGGCGAAGTGTTGTGTAGCGGGCAATTCGATACCACTGTGTTGGTGTTTGGCTTGGTTTTCATCGTGATCGGCATTGGCTTCAAGACGGGTCTGGTTCCATTCCATATGTGGGCGCCGGATATCTATGAGGGTGCTCCCACTGCGGTTACATTGTTTTTGGGTAGTATCCCCAAGATCGCCGCGTTTGCCATTGCGATGCGCATGCTGGTGGATGGATTGTTGCCGTTGCACGAGCACTGGCAGGGGATGTTGATCATACTGTCGTTGCTGTCCATGGCTCTGGGCAACGTGGTCGCCATTGCGCAAACCAATATCAAGCGCATGTTGGCGTATTCGACCATCTCTCATGTCGGCTTTTTGATGTTGGGTATCCTTTCCGCTACTCAGGAAGGCTACGCAGCCTCGATGTTCTACGCCATTGTGTATGCGCTGATGGCGCTGGGTGCGTTCGGCGTGCTGATTCTGTTGGGCCGCCAGGGGCTGGATATCGAGAACCTGGAAGACCTCAAGGGTTTGAGTCGGCGTAGTCCTTGGTTCGCAGGCATGATGCTATTGCTGATGTTCTCCATGGCGGGTGTGCCTCCGACCGTGGGTTTCTTCGCCAAGCTGTTCGTCCTCGAAGCGGTGGTCAATGTCGATCTGATATGGCTGGCTGTGTTTGGTGTGATCTTTTCGATCATCGGCGTGTTCTATTATCTGCGTATCGTCAAGCTGATGTATTTCGACGCCCCCGTGAGCGATGAACCTTTGTCCGCTGCCATCGATACGAAAGTCGTGCTCACGCTCAACGCGCTCGCGGTGCTGTGGTTTGGACTCTTTCCCTCCTCACTGCTGTCTGTATGCAGCGACGCTTTCGCGAAGGTTCCACCGGCGGCATTGGCCTGCGCGACCCCGCAGGTGGTTGCCGCCAACGCTGGCGTATCCTTGGATTCCGATGGTGATGGCGTGCCGGATTCCATGGATCGTTGCGCCACCACGCCGGTTGGATTGCGGGTGGGGCGCAATGGTTGTGTCGGCGACAGCGATAGCGACGGAATTGCTGACCAGATCGATATGTGTCCGGGGACGGCTGCGAATGCTGTCGTGGACGAGACCGGCTGCTCGCCGGATATCGCAATTGTACTCGAAGGCGTCACTTTTCTCAGTGGCTCTGCCTCGTTGACCGAGGACTCCAAACGCGTTCTCGATGTCGTTGCGGCAAGCATCGTGCGGCTGGATAAGCAGCGTTTCGAGATTGCCGGGCATACCGACACATCGGGCAGCGCGGAATTGAACCGAGGCCTCTCTCAGCGGCGCGCGGAAACGGTGCGGTTGTACCTGATTGAGAAAGGCGTCAGCGCACTACGACTCGTGGCGCGGGGTTACGGAGGCGCTCACCCGGTGGCGGATAACTCGACGCCGGAAGGACGGCGCAGAAACCGGCGCGTGGAAATCAATCGAATCCGCTGATGCTGTCGCCAGGGATCCAGTGCCCAAGCGTTCGTAATCTTTCCTGATGGCTGTTATCCCGATTTCGCTGGGTGGCGTGTTCGTCTCGTTGATTCCGGCAGTTTCCGTGGTGGTGATCCTGTACCGTTGGCGCATGGCGTATCGCGACGCGATGCTGGCGCTGATGCGCATGCTGGTGCAGTTGCTGCTGGTGGGCTTTCTCCTTGCGTGGTTATTCGCGGTAGAGCAGGTATTCATTGTTCTGGCGATCCTGATGTTCATGATCGTCGTATCCAGCTGGATTTCGTTGCGAACGGTACCCGCGCAGCGTGCCGCTCTGTTTGCTCAGGCCTTACTGTCCATCGGTGTTGCGGGCGCCTTGGTACTCGGGCTGCTGGTGATCGTCATCCTCGATGTATCGCCTTGGTATGAGCCGCGTTTTATCGTGCCCCTCGCCGGCATGTTTTTCGCGAATGCGATGAATAGCGTCAGTCTGACGGCGGAACGCGTGCATACGGAACTGAAACGTGGGGAATCCTACGCGGAAGCTCGTCGTACGGCTTTTGGCGCTGGTTTGATCCCGATCATGAACTCCTTGTTTGCGGTGGGCTTGGTTTCGCTACCGGGAATGATGACCGGGCAGATACTTGCCGGCGTGTCGCCATTGATTGCGGTGCGGTATCAGATTGTCATTATGGCGATGGTGTTTGCCGCGGCGGGGCTGGCGTCGGCTGCTTTTCTGGTGCTTTCCCGGCGGCGCTGGTTGGCGGCCGACAACGCCAGATGACGACGGCTATGCAGGCAGTTGTTTTGCCTGATCGTGATAGCGTGACAGAGCGCTCGCCACGCTAGGGAGATCTTTCCCCCAGGCGATGATTCCGTCTTCATGGCCACCCATTGCCATCACGCATTCGGGTGTCAGGCCAGAAGTCATGATGCGTTTCATTTCGTTGGCCATGGCGACTGTGCCATAGGCGACCCTTGGGTCGGTGATCGGGAGTCCGAGCGCCTCGGCCCGTTGCCAAGGCAGGGGGTCGTGTATATGGATGGCGGCATTGGCTGTCGCGTCGTTTTCGTAGATTACGGCATGCGTCAGAGCCTCGGACGAAGGCGGTGTGGCGCCGATGGCGTCAAGACGATTTTCTTCGATATCGAAATGGGTGACAAGCGCATAGCCGCGCGCATCCATGTGGGGAAGGTGGGCGGTTTGTGATCCGCTGACAAGAAAAGCCAGTGGGGCGTCGTGGCGAGGGCATCGCTGGCTGATATTGCCGAAATCATGGCCATCGTAGCGTCTTGGGTCTTGCGCGATGAGTCCCATCTCATGGAACCGAGCGCGCCATCGCTCGATTGCCTCTATATCGATATCGACGGGAATATCTTGTTTCCGGTGGTGTAAGCGGTATTTGATGACACCTTCCTGGATGGACATGGATGCTCCAACGAAGAACGCGGCCTCTATGACTCTGTTCAGCGGATTGATGTGAAGGTGCGAGGACCGTTTTGCCCTGGATGTTTTATCCGACTCCAGAATTTTCCGCAGAACAGCATCATCGGATACAGATTGCGTTCCGGCCATGATCCATTCAAGGCTTCGGGTAGTAAAGAAAATATCCGACTTTCGAGCGGGCTGGCTGAAATGCGTCAGATCAAGGCAAAAGAGTGAGCTTACAAGGGTAAGCGACCATTTTGAACGTAGAGGTGGTGCATTTCAATAGTGACTATCCCGGGTTAGCAGGCCGTTGAAAAATGGCATTTTTCAACGGCCCGTGTGCGGTACAGGGGTGTACCTTAGTTAAAAAAGTCCATGGAAGGACTTTTTCAACATCCTGTTAGTAGCCGCCTTTTCTCGTGCTCTGCGGCAGTCCAGCGACCTTGCGTCCCTGCTTGCTTGGCATCAGCGGAAACAGGCGATACATGTCCTTGCTGGTCTGCTTGCTTCCCCATTTCTTCGACATCTCTTTCATGATGGTGCGCTCATTGGGTTCCATCCCGTTGTTGTTGAAATGTTCGTCGCGGAGGTAGTTTACAATATCCCAATGTTGCTCGGTCATCTCGATCTCTTCGCCCTTGGCGATTTCAATCGCAACGTCTTCGCTCCAATCCTCGATGTTTTCCAGATAGCCATTATCCGTGGTAGGAATACTCTTGCCATTTACTTCGAGTGCCATGTCGCTACTCCTGGTTTGCTTACAGAATATATTAAGTTGGGAACGAGCCTAACTTGGATGAAAAGCCAGCGAATTCTAATAAATTCTAGCTTATTCGTCATCTGTCAGTTTCTTGACCGCATCGATATCCTTGTGCGGAATGAAGATACCGCAGCCGTATTTTTGGTAGCGACCGATACCTAGCTCCTGAAGTTCGATGGATTCGTCGGTTTTAAGATCGGCAAGCATCAGGCTGCGGGTACTGACCGGGCCATGTGGTGTATTCATCTCGCTCAGCATGCCGCTCAGCGCCTTGCGGATACGGATGCCGCGCGTTTTCAATATGTCGGCAACGCTGGCCAGAAAGGCGTTTTCGTCGGAACCCGTTTCCGTGACGATGTGTCGCGCGAACAGGGTGTTCAATTTACTAAGTTCGCGGGTCTTGAATCCGCCGATGCTCAGTGGTTTGTCCGCGACCTCGACAGCGATGCCATTTAATCCGGCGGCGAACTCGATTTTGTCTCGCGGCATGCGGATGACCAGTTTCGTTCGGCGTGACAGCAGTAACTGCTGCGCGGCGCCCTTGTCCGGGCGTTCCCAGCCATTTTGGGAACCTGCGACATGGATCTCGTGGATCGCGATCCTATCGTCCTCGTCCAGCCAGGGCGCGGCGTTGCGCAATGAGTCGGATAGCGCCCAGATATGGTCGACGGGGAGTTCTCGGCAGCGAATATCGAACAGGACATCAACGATCTTGCTGCGTTTCAGGGTTGGATCGTTTTCTTGCCAGTACATTGATTTACCTTAGCGTGAAAGTACGTGGTCGGTTGCCCGTGAATACGTCCGTGTAGGCTTGGCCTAGCCCACAGGGAAGTGCGGAATGCGGGAAATGCCAAGCACATTTCCCGCGCCCGGTCTCGGACACCCCGTTGCTGAACCACAGGCAACCGTCATGGCGGCGGGGTAGCGCTTCCGTCATGGTCGTTAGTTATCGGGTAGGGATGCGTGGATGGCGTCGCGGTCGATCCACCAGTCTTCTTGAACAAGTACATCGACGACATTGCGCAGACGCACCAGGAATTTATCCGGTTGATCCAGCTCCAATCGTTCGACCCAGGCTTGAAACTGTACCTGATTCTCGACATGGCTGTGTCGTCGCGCAACTTGGCCGAGTAACTGGCTGGCGAAAAAGCGCAGGTCTTTTCGCTGTTGCCCTTCGGCACGGATATCGGCGATGAACATGGCTGTTGCCGCAGCGACAGCGGCGCCATCGGAGTCGTCCGGCGTTTCATCCACCAGGTGTTGGAGCAGGGCAAGCGTCAGGTCGGGGTCGGTCGGGAAGGTCACCGCGAGCCAGATACCATGGCCGAGCGCGGCCAGCGAGCCGTCTTGGTCGCATTGGGAGAGTACATCGCAGGCATCGGCCGCCCACTCCCATTCATCGTTTTGGGCAAATGTATCGAATGCATCCCGCGCCCAGGGCCAAGCCTCGCGGCCTCTATCGATGGTCTTGAGCGAGCGCCCGATCTCCAGCTGTTTCTTTGCGCGTTCCAGTGGCGGATCGTTGGAACCTGTTTCGTTCCAGGCTTCCATCAGCGCGCCCAGGTGAGCTTCTACGCTGGCTTTTTCGCCAAGATCCTTGCGCAGGGAATCGGCGGCGGTATCGGGGAGTGCGTCGGGGTCGTGAAATTTCATGCTGAATCTGTGTGCTCCGAGGTTTGAACGAAGTCATGCCTAGACGAGAGGGAATCGGCTCAATTGAAGGCGGCTTCCAGCCTGTCCTCCCAATCTTCAGGAGTATCGGGATAAGGGGGTTTGACATCCATGCGAAAGAACATTTTACCCTCCTTGGCATATCCGACCGCTTCCACCAGCTCGTCGAACGATACGAATTGCGCGTTGGCGATGATGATCTCGCTGAGTAGTAGCATCGTTGGCTCCGTTGTTGAGAGGCAGGTGTGAACAGCTTCGAATTATATCGTCACGGCCGCCCAAACGCCGGAATTATCGCATGTGCGCTAATGTCCTGGCAGTGTGGCTCGTGGTCCCAAATTCTCCTCGTGTCTTGCCTGGAACCCAATGGCATCCGATGCTTGCCCGGTCGCACCGATAGTCATGTGTTCCGCTTTGGCTGCCGGATCATGTATCAATATATCATTGACTACTAATATTATTCCGCCTAGACTTTGCGGAAATTCGATGGCGCCATATCGATGGTGTGTTCCGCCTCTATCCCTTCTGGGGTAGGGCGCGTGGAAGGCGCCACCCCCCGTTGGTGGAATACTCGTCAGGCAACGTATTGACTAATATTAGCGGCTATTGATGGGCTGTCTTATGGATCGTTTCACTTGCGGGAGCAGCGAGGGGGGCCCAGGTCAATGTTGCGCGTAACCAGTCTGGGTTCCGGGCAAAGTGATTCAACTATTTTCGATAAACATTTGGAGAATGAGCGTAATGGCTGTTCAAAAGTTTGATACTCCTATGCTGGATCAGCTCGAATCTGGTCCATGGCCCAGCTTTATTACCGGCATCAAGGCGTTGCGTGACAACCATCCCGACGCAAAGATCAATGAGATGACCAACTCCCTGCTTGGGCAGTTGGAGCATTCCTATGAGACTCGCAAGGGCTATTGGAAAGGCGGCACCGTTTCGGTGTATGGCTACGGTGGAGGTATCATTCCGCGCTTTTCCGAGGTTGGGCATGCGTTCGTCGCATCCAAGGAGTTCCATACCTTGCGGGTTCAGCCGCCTGCGGGAAATCATTATTCCACGGGTATGTTGCGTCAGTTGGCGGATAGTTGGGAGAAGTGGGGTTCTGGTCTGGTGACCTTCCATGGTCAGACGGGCAATATCATGTTTATCGGCGCCGACACCGAGAATGTCCAGCATTTCTTCGATGAAATCAATGATTATGGGTGGGATCTTGGTGGCGCAGGTCCTTGCGTGCGCACCGCGATGTCATGTGTCGGCGCGGCGCGTTGTGAGATGTCTTGCACCAATGAGCAAAAAGCTCACCGTCTGCTAGTGAACAATTTCACCGATGACGTTCATCGTCCGGCCCTGCCCTATAAGTTTAAGTTCAAGATTTCCGGTTGCCCGAACGATTGCCAGAATGCAATCGAGCGCTCCGACTTTGCTGTTATCGGTACATGGCGTGACGATATGAAAGTCGACCAGGATGAGTTCAAGGCCTATGTGAGCCGCAAGGGTCGTCAGCATGTCGTCGACAACATCATTAGTCGCTGTCCGACTCAGGCGCTGACCTTGAATGACGATGACAGCCTGACCGTCAACAACAAGGACTGTGTGCGCTGCATGCATTGTCTGAACGTCGTGCCGAAGGCCTTGCATCCGGGTGATGACAAGGGTGTAACCATTCTGATCGGCGGAAAACGTACATTGAAGATCGGTGACCTGATGGGTACCGTGGTCGTGCCTTTCAAGAAACTGGAAACAGAAGAAGACTGGGAGAGCATCGTCGAGCTGGCCGAGGAAATTATCGACTTCTGGGCCGAGAACGGTCTTGAGCATGAACGCTGCGGTGAGATGATCGAGCGTATCGGGCTGGCTAATTTCCTCGAAGCCATTGGTATCGACCCGGATCCCAATATGGTGGACTCCCCACGTCAGTGCTCTTATGTGCGCATGGACGGCTGGGATGAGGCCGCTATCGAATGGTTTGAGAAAAAGGCGGAGCAGGCCTGATTCAAACCCTGTTGTAATTGAATAATCCGCTTGCCGATGACTGGCTTCAATGTCATCGGCGAGTTGAGTTTGACTTGAATTTTGGAGGTCGAAATGGCGAAGCAAGAAATGCGCGAGCCGATTGAATCAGGATGTCCGGATCCTTTCCAGTACATGCACCCCGTCATGCGTAAGAATTTCGGTATGTGGAAGTATCACGAGCATCCACGTCCGGGTGTCCTGCTGCACGTTGCCTACAGTGGCGACAAGATATGGACGGTTCGAGTAGGTACTCAGCGTATTTTGGATTTGTTTTCACTTCGCGAGCTTTGCGATATCGGCGAGAAGTTCGCCGATGGATATATCCACTTTACTATCCGTTCCAATATCGAATACATGGTTACCGACGAGGCCAAGGTCGAGCCGCTGATCAAGGCAGTAGAAGACGCTGGTTATGTCGTTGGCGGCACTCAAAACTCCGTTACCATGCTGTCCCACACCCAGGGCTGGTTGCACTGCGATATCCCGGCTACCGATGCGTCCGGCGTGGTCAAGTCTATGATGGATGAGCTCATCGACGAGTTCCGTAGCACCAATATGCCAAACCGAGTGCATATCACCACTTCCTGCTGTCAGATCAACTGTGGCGGCCAGGGCGATATCGCCATTAATATTCAGCATACCAAGCCACCCAAGATCAACCATGACCTGGTTGCCAATGTGTGCGAGAGACCTTCCGTGGTTGCGCGTTGTCCGGTAGCGGCGATTCGTCCCGCGATCGTCAATGGTAAGCCTTCCCTTGAAGTCGACGAAAAGAAATGCATCTGTTGTGGCGCTTGTTTCCCGCCGTGTCCGCCGATGCAGATCAACGATGCGGAGTTCTCCAAACTGGCTATCTGGGTGGGTGGAAATCACTCCAACGCGCGTGGAAAGCCGACCTTCCATAAACTCGTTGCCGCAGGTATCCCGAACAATCCGCCTCGTTGGCCCGAGGCTACCGCCATCGTCAAGCGCATTTTGGCGGCGTACAAGGAAGGTGCGCGTGACTGGGAGCGTATCAATGAATGGATCGAGCGTATCGGTTGGCCGCGTTTCTTCGAGGCCGTCGAGTTGCCGTTCACCAAGTACCACATCGATAACTGGCGTGGCGCGCGTAAGAGTCTCAACGCGTCTACCTATATCCGCTTCTAAAGCGGGAAGTGGAGTTGATTTATGAAATTAACCGTTCAAGTCAACGAGGGGCCTTATCAGCACCAAGCGTCTGATTCGGCCTACCACTTCACCAAGGCAGCGTTGGAGAAGGGGCATGAAATTTTTCGTGTCTTTTTCTACCACGATGGTGTCAACAACGGCACTCGCCTGACCACTCCACCGCAGGATGACCGGAATGTCGTTGCGCGTTGGAGTGAGTTGGCGGAGAAGAACGATCTCGATCTGGTGATCTGCGTTGCCGCCGCCCAGCGTCGCGGTATCGTCGATGAGGGTGAAGCCGAGCGTAACGGTAAGGATGCGACCAACATCGCGCCGGGTTTCCGAATTTCCGGGCTAGGGCAGTTGATCGAAGGTGGTATCCAGAGCGATCGTCTGGTCGTGTTTGGCGATTGATTCAGGAGTGATTTAGATGGCTACCAAGAAATTCATGTATGTCAATCGCCGCGCGCCCTACGGCACGATATACGCATGGGAGGCACTTGAGGTCGTATTGATCGGTGCCGCCTTTGAGCAGGATGTCAGCATGGCGTTTGTCGACGATGGCGTGTTTCAGTTGATGAAAGGGCAGGATACTGCCGGCATCGACATGAAGAACTTTTCCCCGACCTATTCGGCGCTTGGCGACTATGAAGTCACCAAGATATACGTGGAAAAAGAGTCGTTGGAAGAAAGGGGGCTCACGCTTGATGATCTACAGCACCTCGTCTGGGAAGATGAAGATGAAGACTGGGCGGAAAAGGACTCTATTCGGCTGGTCAGCCGAGCCGAGCTGGCAGAGGTATTTGCCGGGCAAGATGTCATGTTCAACTTCTAACCCGAGGGGTAATCGAAAATGTCTATTCTACATATCGTGAACAAGTCCCCTTACGAGCGTAACAGCGTCGCGCTGGCAGTCGACTATATGCGTGATGGCGACACCCTGCTGTTGATCGAAGACGCCGTGTATACCGTGATGCAGGGCGGTAAGGCGGCCTCGATAATCGATGGCCAGAAGGCTATCGTTCTTGGCCCTGATCTGGCCGCGCGAGGCATTGCCAAGGAAAAAATGATCGATGGCGTGGAAGTTGTCGATTATGCGGGTTTCGTCGATCTCGTCGAAGCTAGTGATAAAACACAGTCCTGGCTTTGAGCCATGGCTATTTCGTTATTGATTCAGTATTGAAGGAGAAATTTCATGCCTATCGAAGTTGACGGTAAAGTATTGGAAACCGATGAAGAGGGCTACTTGGCCAATATTAACGATTGGGTTCCTGGTGTTGCCGAAGTCATGTCTAAGGAAGACGATCTGGAGCTCACCGACGAGCATTGGGATATCATTAATTTCTTGCGCGAGTATTATGAAGAATACCAGATCGCTCCGGCGGTTCGTGTTCTGACCAAGGCTGTGGGTAAGAAGTTGGGCAAGGACAAAGGTAACAGTAAATACCTGTATGGCCTATTCCCCTACGGTCCTGGCAAGCAGGCTTGCCGTTACGCCGGTCTGCCGAAGCCTACCGGCTGCGTCTGATCGATCGTTCTCATGAGGAAGGTCTTGAGACCTTTCTCATGGTCTCCAGTGAATTTGCGAATTTCGGAAGCATTACGCTTCTGACGGTTGTGTACGTATGAGCACTTTCTACGCGATCCTGTTTATTGTTGCGACACTCGTCCTGGTGGTTGGTGTTGCTCGCCGCGTGTATCTTTACTATAAGGTTCCCGCGCCACTCAAGATTCCCACCACGCCGGCTCCAGTGACCCGCGCCGGCGTGGTTCTTCGCATGTTTCGTGAAGTCGTTTTTTTTGAAAGCCTATTCAAGGCGACTAAATGGACGTGGTTATTTGGCTGGATGTTCCATATAGGGCTCGCACTGGTACTGGTCCGTCATTTGCGCTACTTCATGGATGACGACAATGTCTTTTGGCCGTTGGTCGAGCTGATTCAGCCTTTTGGCGTCTATGCGGGGTTCGCGATGGTGCTTGGGCTGCTCGGTTTGCTGGGACGGCGCATCCTCGTCGATCGTGTGCGTTATATCTCCGCGCCGTCGGATTATGCGATGCTGCTGTTGCTCATTGGTATCGGCGCGATTGGCTTGGCCATAAAATTTATTTTTCGCACGGATATTGTCGCGGTCAAATCTTTCTTTGACGGCCTATGGGTATTCGACTGGCAGGATCTTCCAATGGATGCGCCGCTGCTCATTCACCTGGGGTTGGTTGCGATACTGTTTTTGATCTTCCCGGTCAGTAAATTGTTGCACGCGCCCGGTATCTTCTTCAGCCCATCACGTAATCAGGTCGACAATCCTCGCGAAGTCCGACATGTCGCTGATTGGGCCCGAAAACTCGAAGAATAACGCGATCTGGTCGAATAGCGAACCGAGAATTATAGAGGCTATACATGGCTAAGGCAGATTTTAACGTACCTGAATTGGGTGAATCCATTGAGGTTCCCGCGATCAAAGAAGGCAGTATGGCGCACAGCTCGCCTTTCGTCGCAAAACCTCAGTTTCAGGAAGCACTGGGTTTCAAGGGCGAGATTGGCGATAACTGGAAAGAAGACACGCTGGAAGCGATGGGCGATTTGCTCGGCAAATACCGTTCCTTGCAGGTGTATATGGATATCTGTGTCAAATGTGGCGCATGCACGGACAAATGCCATTATTTCCTGGGTACCTCGGATCCGTTGAACATGCCGGTGGGGCGTCAGGATCTGATGCGCAAGGTCTATCGACGTTATTTCACCTTTGCCGGGAAGTTTTTCGGGAAGTTGGGGATACCCGGTTTCGTCGGCGCCGCGGATCTTGAACGCGATATGCTGGATGAATGGTACAGCTATTACCATCAGTGCTCCGAATGTCGCCGCTGCTCGGTATTCTGTCCCTATGGCATTGACACCGCCGAGATCACCATGGCGGGACGCGAGATCCTCGCGCGTATCGGCATGGGGCAGAAATACGACAACGAGATCATCGGCAAGGTATACACCATAGGCAATAACCTCGGTCTACCCGAGCCAGCGCTCGCGGATACCCTGGAAGGGCTCGAAGAAGATATCGAGGACGATACCGGAGTCAAGGTTCGCCTGCCGCTCGATGAAAAAGGGGCGGATATCCTGTTGATCACGCCTTCCGCTGATTTCTTCGCCGAGCCACATGTTGATGGCCTGATGGGGTATGCCAAGGTGTTCCATGAGGCTGGTGTAAGCTGGACGCTGAGTTCCTATGCGTCTGAAGCCGCGAATTTCGGTATGTTCATCGGTTCCTACAAGAACATGCGCGAAATCTCCTTGCGAATCCGGAAAGCCGCGTTGGAACTGGGTGTAAAACGGATCATATTTGGAGAATGCGGACACGCTTGGCGCGTTGCTTAC
>JALSSX010000316.1 GCA_026984055.1 Sedimenticola sp.
CTCATCGTAATCTGCTCCTCTGCCACGGGCCCCTCCTGAAACCAAAAGGGGACATTTTAGAATTGGACAAAGAGGACATTACTGCTTTGGGCTAACAAAAGGTCGGCGCATCTTGCAGGGGGGAGCCCTGTCGGGTAAAGAGTTGGTGGCTGCGATAAAAATACGCTATACCAGCCCCCTGTGGAAGAAGCCGATGATGACCAGGATCAGCAGAATCAGACCGATGCCCAGCAGGGTGAAGCCCAATACGTAGGAGACGGTCTTCGCCCGTTTGGAGGGTGGCGGCACGAGGCGTCTCTCCAGTTCACCATTGGCTTTCAGTCGTTGGTATTCCTCTGGGCGTTCTTCCTTGAATTCCTCCAGATCCCAGCTACCGATGAACATCACGGTGTCCAGCGGGAATTTGCTCGGACGGAAGTGGTTGTTGAAGAAGTGTACGACGAACAGCGTCATCACCGCGAGGAAGGCTTCCAGGCCGTGCGCCATGGTCGCCAGGTTGAATACCCAGCCGGGTAGGAAGCGGCTGAAGAATGGCGAGAACCATAGGATCAGGCCAGATAGGCCGATGATGAAGGCACCCCAGTAGACCGCCCAGTAGTCGAATTTCTCCCAATACGCCCAGCGATCGAAGCGCGGCGCCTTGCCCTTGCCGAAGAACCACTTGAACTGGCCCTTCATGTCTTCCCAGTCTTTCTTGCGCGGCAGCAGGGAGTCTGGTCCAAACCAGTCGAAATCCTTGTCCTTGATCAGCTTGCGCAACACGACGAAGGCGTGCCCGAATACCGCGAATAGAAAGACCACGGCGGCGGTGCGATGTACATAACCAAAACCGGTGGGGCCGCCGAACAACTCGATGACGAACATTGCCCAGGCGGTATCGGGAAACATGACCACCATGCCGGTCAGCGTCAGGGTCATCACCGACAAGGCCAACGCCCAGTGGTTCAGGCGCCATTGCCAGGAGAAGCGACGGAAGTGCTTGCCGCTGTCGTGTCTGACTCGCTTCGCGCGCACGCGAAAGCGTTTGCCGTCCACGGTGATCCATTCGTAGGGGCGGGATTTCATCTCGCGCCAGAACCAGAGCATCGAATGGGTGTAGAAGAAGATCAATGTGGCGATGATGATTGCGATCATTGCGCGGCCCAGCCACCAGAGTTCCGGGTTGCGTTGGAAGTCGCCCATGTCGGCATGCGCGCGGAAATGCACGAAGTCCTCGCCAGCGTCCTTGTGGCATTTCTGGCAGGTCTTCAGGATATTGTCTGGTGAAACCTTGGCGGCTGGATCATCCACCTTGTGGGTATTGTGTGGGTCGTGGCAATCTTTGCATTGCGCGACTTCGGTGTTGCCCAGCCAGGCGAGTTGGCCATGCGTGGTCGCTTTGTAGCTGCGGACTTCCTTCGAATGACAACTGCCGCATTGCTCGGTGATCACGCGGTGCGTCTTCAGCTCGCCCTTTTCGGCGATTTCGTGCGCTGAATGACAATCGGTGCAGGTGGCGCTGTCGCCTTTCCAAGGGGTCTTCAGGCTGGCGCCATGGATGGAGGCGCGGTATTCACCGAGCGCTTTATCGTGACAGGCGCCGCAGGTCTCGGGCGCGTTCAATTTGTAAGTGGTCGCACGCGGATCATCGGATGGAAACACGTAATGGGCGGTGTGGCAATCCGCGCAACTGGCGTTGTCCCTCGCGCCGTTTTTCTCGGCGTGGATGGAATGGGTATAGCGTTTCGTCTGGATGACGATATCCATGCTGTCATCGCTGAGCCAGGGTGCGCGCGCTGGCGCGCTGCCTTCACCTTGCTGAATGTGGCAGGTAACGCAGTCCGGTGCCTTCAGTGTCTTTTTGTGCGGCAGCTTTTCGATATCGGCATGGCAATCCAGGCAGGTGTAGCGGCCATGGATACTGGCGCGCAGCGTCTCGCCATCGACATCCAGGTGTCGGTAGCCTTGCCTGCCATCTATGTCGACGGGCACTGAAAACCCCTTCTGGCCGTGACATTCGAGACAATCCTTGTCGCTGATCTTGTTTCGGGAAAGGTCGTGTTCACCGGGCAGAAGCCGTTTCCCGGCGGTGGGTGCCGGCGCGTCGCTGGCGGCGGTTGCGCCAAGGCAGGGCAGGACCGCCAGCAGGATGCCGGCAAGCAGACGATGTAACCGATGTTTCATAGCTTCTGCGTGAATTCCGGGTAGGCTTCCAAGCCGATTTCAGCAATATCCGCGCCTTCGTACTCGTCCAGTTCGGAGAGGCGGATGCCCATGGTCTTTTTCAATGCGAGCCAGGTCAGGTAGCTGGCACCGAACACCCACGCGAAGATCAGCGCGACGCCTTCGAGCTGTGCGATCAGGCGGGCTTCCGGGTTGGACAGCACGACCGCGACCAGGCCCCAGATGCCGACCACGCCATGCACAGAGATGGCGCCGACGGGATCGTCGATATTCACGAAGCGGTCCATCAGGATGATGGATACGACCACGATCAGGCCGGCGATGATGCCGATAAAGGTCGCCAGCCCGGGTGTCGGCGTCAGTGGTTCTGCGGTGATTGCCACCAGGCCGGCGAGGATGCCGTTCAAGCCCATCGTCAGATCGGTCTTGCCGAACCAGAAACGCGATAGGATCAGTGCCGCCATTGCGCCGCCGGCGGCGGCCATGTTGGTATTCACGAAGATCAGTGCGACGGCGTTGGAATCCGCGACCGAGGTGATCGACATTTGCGAGCCGCCATTGAAGCCGAACCAGCCCAGCCAGAGGATCATCGTTCCGAGGGTGGCGAAGGTCATGTTGGAGCCGGGTATCGCCATCGGTTGCAGACCACCGTCGGGTTTCTTCACATACTTGCCCTTGCGCGGGCCAAGCAGCAACACCCCCGCCAGCGCGGCTGAGGCGCCGGCCAGATGCACCACGCCGCTACCGGCGAAATCGAGGAAGCCGGCCTGTTTCAGCACGCCGCCGCCCCATTGCCAGTAGCCCTCGATCGGGTAGATCACCGCTGTCATCATCACCGCGAAGATAAGAAAGGCCCATAACTTCATGCGCTCGGCGACGCTGCCGGAGATGATCGACATCGAGGTCGCGACGAACACCACCTGGAAGAAGAAATCGGAGTAGTAAGCGTGTCGGGTCTCGCCGCCGGAATCCACCACCTGCGCCAGGCTGTGATCCAGGCCGAGAAAGAAATGCAATGAGGGCAGCCAGGCGCTGTCGCTGGCGCCATACATGATGTTGTAGCCCATGAACATGTACATGATGCTGGCGATGGCATATAGCGCGATGTTCTTGGTCAGGATCTCGGCGACGCTCTTGGTGCGCACCATGCCGGATTCCAGCATTGCAAAGCCAGTGGCCATCCACATCACCAGCGCGCCAGACATCAGCAGGAAGAAGGTATCCTGCGAATAGATCAGTTCTATCAGTTTGGTTTCCATCGGGGACCTGTTTACGACATAGAGAACATGGAAACGGGCGCCGTGAACACGGCGCCCGCTGGCGTTGGCTTAGCGGTTGGCGGCGGCCTCGACCTGGGCCTTCATCCGGGCCTTCATGAGATTGAAGCCATGATTGTCGTCATCCGACGGACGCCAGGCCCTTGGCGGCTTGCCGCCTTCGAACCAACGATGCATCGGCGAGGCGAGGATCTCTTTCAATAGCTTCTCGACCGCGTCCGCGCCCTTGGCGTTGCCGTTCTCGCGGGCATGCTTGATGGCCTCGCGAACGTCCGGCACCAGTTCGATATAGAAGCGGTGCGCGACCTCGAAGACGCCTTCCCAATGGACATAGTCTGGGGCGAACATCGCTGCGCCATGCCGCGCGCGACGGCCTTCGTGATGCCAGAGATAGAAGTAGTCCCATTCGAAGGCTTCGTTGAATTTCACCTTATCGCGCAGGCTGTTCTTCAGCATGGCTCCCGCCAGCTTCTTGGCCGGGATCAGGAATTTGTCGTTGAAGGTGACGACGAAGGTATCCAACTGTTCGAAATGCGCGTCGACGATATTGCTGCCGTGGCAGGAACGGCAGACCCGCTTCATATCCTTGCGGCGTTGTAGCCAGGGCTTGACCTTCCTGCCTTTTTCTATTGCCTTGGAGTCGACCTTGGCCGATACCGGCGCGCGTAGATTCCAGGCGATTCGGTCACCGATATCGTGGGTCACGGAAAGATCCTTGGTGCGTGACATATGGCAGGTGGCGCAGGTCGGCGCGGCGTTGTAGTCCTCGCCGACGATCCATTTGTTGGAATCCAGATTCATCTTGTCCTTGTGCGCGCGAAAGGCGATGCCGTGCGCGGATTCCTCGTAGATCTCCTTCTGTGGATGATCCGGTCCCAGATGGCAGCGGCCACAGGCATTCGGTTCACGCGCCTGGGCCGAGGAGAAATTGTGGCGTAGGTGGCAGGCGGTGCAGGCGCCCTTGGAGCCATCTGGGTTGATGCGGCCGATGCCGGTGTTTGGCCAGCTCGATTTGTCCAGCGAGCCATCCGAGTTCACGCGCACGATGGAGCCATGGCAGGCGCCGCAGCCCATTGCGGTGATCGGCGAGGTGCCGGACAGCGTCGGCGCGCCCTCGACGACCTCGGCAAGGACGTTGTCGAGCGAACCCAGGATATCGCCAGCAGTGGCGTGATGGCTGCGGTCAAACTCCTCGACCTCTTTCTTGTGGCATCTGGCGCAGTCGTCGGGCGATACGATCACCGAGATGACGAAATCCTTGTGCATGATCGCGTCCTTGTCGTTTCTGTCGGCCTTGTGGCATTCATAGCAACCGACGTTCGCGCCAAAGTGCTTGGAATGACCCCACTGGTCGTAGATGCCGGGGGTCTTCTCGCGATGGCAAGACATGCAGGTGGCGCTCTCGCGGCTCAGCTCGTTGAAGCCGGCGAGAATCTTCACCGGCTTGTCGCCGCTCATCGATACCGTGGTCTTGTCCGGCGCACGCTCGACCGCCCGAGCGGGAGTGGTGACGGGCGCTTGGGTGGCTGCCGGCGCGGAAGCGCTGGGAATCGGTGGCTGCATGGACTGAGCGGCGGGGAACTGCGAGTTGTTCCACCAACCGTTCGCCGCGGCGATAACGGTGGATGTAAAAAGCAGGTACAAAATGCCCGCTAACAAGGCCGACCTCATCATCAAATTCTCCAACAGAAATTCAGATTGTCCGCGCGCCGGCGATAAGCGCCGGCGCGCGAGGTACATGGAGTCGGCATCGTTTCGGCCAGTCGAACAATTGACATAATCGCATGCTTTCTTGCATCCTGGATAAGGCTGCCATGAAGGTTTGACATCGGCGCCCCATGGCCGGTCCAGGGACAGCCGACGGGAAGCTTGCATGCGGGAACCCGATGTTCGACTGGCCGAAACGATAGAACTCGAATCCAAGTTCAAAGGCAAGCAAGCATCGTGCCATAACGAATTGGTCTTCTGTTGTCATCATCCGGGATCATCGCCGGCTGGCGGGACATCGCCGACAACCGATCGGTATTCACTTAAGTATCATATACTTATTTTATGTGGTGTTTTTTGGAAGGAGCCGGACCCGCTCGTCGAGTGCGTTGCGAAGCCGGAGCGGCGGAGGATGAGGGTGGGAACCAGGAGGGGTAAGTGCGCGATTTTGGTGCGGCCTGCCGGTCATCCGCACCAGATTGGGATGAGCCCGGTTGCCGGTGATACGTCCGCGGACCCACCGTGAATGCTTTCCAACGAATTCTGCTCAGTTGGAAATACAGGGCATCTCGAAAAATCGAGATGCCCGAGTGGGACCGTGATGTCCCACCCGTTTCGATCACGATAAGTGATGGAAAACGTGAGCAAAGCGGAAATCGCATTTTCTCTTTGTGACGAGATAAATGCCATGGAAAGTATTTTTCGAGATCCCCTGCAAAGGGTATTCGTGAACCCGGTATTTCCGTCCGTGGCCATCAAACGCACTCCGCTGCCATCACACAGCGCAGCACGCCATAGTCCCAGCGTTCCCCCAGCGCTTCAAACAGCGGTTTCAGGCGGCCTTCCTCGCAGATGTGCAGGCTATCCATCGCTTGTGCGATCTGGATATAGTCATCCTGATCCAGCGGTAGCACGTCTTGCGGATTCAGCAGGCCGGCTTCGATCGCCTCGGCGTAGTGGCTGAAGACGGTGGTGGTCTTGATGTCGCGGCGTTCGGCAATCTGTTCCACGTCCAGCCCTTGCAGATGCAGCGACAGGGTTTCGTTGATGGTATCGCTGAGCTGGTTGTCGAGCAGCCCGGGCAACGGGTGTTCGGCGATCACGGCAAGAAAGCTGTCGGCGTAGCGTTCCAGCTTCTGTTCGCCGACACCTGGGATGAAGCGCATCTTCTCGGGTGTTATCGGTCGCTGGTGCGCCATCGCCATCAGCGTGGCGTCGTGGAAGATGACATAGGGCGGCACGCCCTGTTCCTCGGCGAGTCGCAAGCGCAATGCGCGCAACGCCTCGAACAGCGGAGCGTCAATGGCGCGGATCTCGCCGCGCCGGCGGGTGGTTTTCTGATTTTTATCGGGCTTGCGCTGTTTGCGTAGTTGTAGCTCGGCCTCGCCTCGCAGTAACGGCCGACATTGCTCGCTGAGCTTGATCGAGCCGAATTCGTGGTCGACCGCGAGGTAACCCTGGGCGATCAGTTGGCGGAAGATGCCGCGCCAGTCGCTGACGCTGATATCGGCGCCGATCCCGAAGGTGCTGAGTTGGTCATGCTGGTTGCGCTGGATGCGTTCGTCGCGCTTGCCGGTGAGGATGTCGATGACATAATTGACGCCGAATCGCTGGCCGCTGCGATACACGGCGGACAATGCCTTGCGCGCGGCTTCGGTGGCGTCCCAGGTCTCCGGCGGACTCAGGCAGTTGTCGCAATTGCCACAGGGTTTTTCCAGTGGCTCGTCGAAATAGGCGAGTAGCGCCTGGCGCCGGCAACTGGTCAGTTCGCACAGGCCGAGCATGGCGTCCAGCTTGTGCTGTACGATGCGCTTGTGCTGTTCGTCGGCGTCGCTGTCCTGGGTCATCTGGCGTAGTGTGATGACATCTTGCAGGCCGTAGGCCATCCAGGCGTTGGCCGGCTGGCCGTCGCGTCCGGCGCGGCCAGTTTCCTGATAGTAGGCCTCGATGCTCTTTGGCAGGTTGAGATGCGCGACGAAGCGCACGTCGGGCTTGTCGATGCCCATGCCGAAAGCGATGGTCGCGACGATGATCACGCCTTCCTCGCGGAGGAAACGTTGCTGGTGCAACTGGCGCAGATTCGCCGGCAGGCCGGCATGGTAGGGCAGGGCGACGCGGCCCTGCCGGGCGAGCCATTCGGCGGTGGACTCGACCTTCTTGCGCGACAGGCAGTAGACGATGCCGGCATCGTTCGGGTGTTCGTTCTGGATGAAGCGCCAGAGCAGATCGCGCGCGTTTTGACCCTCGGTGATGGCGTAGCGGATGTTCGGCCGGTCAAAGCTGTTGATGAAATGCGCCGCCCGCTGGAGATCCAGTTGGGTGATGATCTCCTCGCGGGTGCGTGCGTCGGCGGTTGCGGTCAGGGCGATGCGCGGCACCTCGGGAAAGCGTTCGTGCAACATGCGCAACTGCTGGTATTCCTTGCGGAAGTCATGGCCCCATTGGGATACGCAATGGGCCTCGTCGATGGCGAACAAGGCGATCGGCGCTTGGCTCAGCAGGTTCAGCGTGTTCTGCGTCAGCAGGCGCTCTGGCGCGACATAGAGCAGGTCCAGCTCACCGGCCAGCAGTTGCTGTTCGATGAAGCGCATACTGCCTGGGTCCAATGTCGAGTTCAGAAAGGCCGCACGCGCACCAAGTTGGGTCAGCGCATCGACCTGGTCCTGCATCAAGGCGATCAAGGGCGAGACCACCACGCCGACCCCGGGGCGGATCATTGCCGGAATCTGGTAGCACAGCGACTTGCCGCCGCCGGTTGGCATCAGCACCAGCGCATCGCCGCCATTCAGCAGGGTATTTATGATATCCGTCTGGTTGTGGCGGAATTCGGCATAGCCGAAGGTGTTTCTAAGGATCTGTAGGGCTTGTTGCATCATGCCGGGATTGTAACTGGAAACGTGTCGGGCGATTAACAGGCCATTGAAAAATGGCATTTTTCAATGGCCTGTGTGTGCTATGGGGATGTACCGCCATTTTCGATGACTGCAAGTCATTGAAAATGAAGGAACCGGAAAATCACATTTTCCGGTTCCGTCGTTGAAAAAGTCCATGGAAGGACTTTTTCAACATCCTGTTTAGGATGCGGCTCGAAGATGGGCCGACAGGGCGTCTCTGAGGGCGTCGCGGGTTTTTGGATCCAGCGGCGCGCCATCGGGGGTGGTGAGCAGGAAGGTGTCTTGCGCTTCCTCGCCAATGGTGGTGATCTTGGCCTTTACCAGACGTATGCGTTGATTGAGCAAGGTTTCGGCGACGTGCGCCAGCAGGCCGGGTTGGTCCATGCTTGTCAGGTGCATGATGGTGCGTTGGTTGTTCGGGTCGTCCTCGAATTCGATGCGTGTCTCCACGTCGAAATGCTTCAATTGACGCGGCGCGCGGCGGGTGATGGTCGGCAGTTTTTCGTCCTTGCGCCACAGACGTGACTCCAGTTCATCGAGGATATGACGAACGTTATCCGGATCGCGTATCGGCTCGCCGTCGCCGCCGAGTATGAAGAAGCTGTTGAGTGTCATGCCATGGTCGGCGGTTTCGATGCGCGCGTCGACGATGTTCAGGCCGAGTATGTCGAGGATGCGCGTGGTCGCGGCAAACAGGCCTTTGCGGTCCGGGCTGTAGATCAGCAGTTCGGTACAGCCGCGTTCGACGTTGCAGCGCAGCCGGATCAGTGGCGGTCGCTCGTCGCCATCGAGTATCTGACTGGTCTGCCAGACGACCTCGTCGACGCTGGAGACATGGAAGTAGTCGATGCTCAGCTTGGCCCACAGGTCGAGTACCTCGGCTTCGGTGAAGCCTTCCTCGGCCAGCTTCCACAAGGCGAGCTTTTGGTCTTGCTGAACCAGGTTGTCGCGATCGGGGCGCGCTGTTCGTGCGCCGCTCTTGAGCACGGCCAAGGTATCGAAGTAGAGTTTTTTCAGTAGCGAATCACGCCAACTGTTCCAGCGTTTCGGGCTGGTGGCGCGGGAGTCGGCGACGGTCAGCAGGTAGAGCATCTTCAGTTTGACCGGTCGCTCGACCAGGGTGGCGAACTGGGCGATGATCTCGGGGTCGTCGATGTCCTTCTGCTGCGCGGTCATCGACATCACCAGATGGTTACGCACCAGCCACACGATCAGTTCCCGGTCCTCATCGTCGAAGCCGTGTTCATGGCAGAAATCGTCGGTGATCGCCGCGCCGATCTTGGAATGGTCACCACCCCGGCCCTTGCCGATGTCGTGGAAGAGTCCGGCCAGATAGAGTAGTTCAGGTTTTTTTAGCTTGCCGATCAGTTGCGAGGCGAGTGGGAATTCGTCGGCGAATTCGGCGACCGCGAAACGTCGTAGGTTGCGTACCAGGAACAGGGTGTGTTCGTCCACGGTGTACTGGTGGAACAGATCGTATTGCATGCGCCCGACAATGTGTTCGAAGGCCGGGATGTAGGCGGCGAGAATGCCATAGCGGTTCATGCGCCGCAGTTCGTGAGTGATGCCGCGCGGCTGTCGCATGATGTCGAGGAAAAGCTGCTTGGCGCGCAGGCTGGAGCGGAAACGGTGGTCGATCAAGTGGCGGTGCTCGCGGATCAGGCGGATCGTGGTGGCGCGCACGCCTTTGATTTCCGGATGTTGTTCCAGCAACAGGAAGATTTCCAGCAGCGCGTGTGGGTTCTGGATGAAGAGCTGATTGTCGCGTGCCTCGATGAAGTCGCCGCGCAGTTGAAAGCCGTGGCTCAGTGGTTTGACCTGCAAGGATTCGGGGTCGCCGAGGATGTCTTCCTCGAAATGTTGCAGCAGCATCTCGCCGAGACGGCTGACTTTCATCACGGTGCGGTAGTAGGATTGCATCATGTGTTCTACCGCGAGGTTGCCTTCGTCTGCCTGGTAGCCGAGTTTCTCGGCCAGCGCGCGCTGATGGTCGAATAGCAGGCGGTCTTCATGACGGCCGGTGAGCAGATGCAGGGCGAAGCGCAGTCTCCACAACAGGGTCTCGGCGTCGAACAGGGTCTGATATTCGCGCTCGCGCAGAAAGCCTTTCTCCACCAGTTGTTCCAACGACTCGATGCCATAGTGGCGTTCGGCCACCCATAGCAGCGTCTGGATGTCGCGCAGTCCGCCCGGGCTTTCCTTGATGTTCGGTTCCAGGATGTAGGCGCTGTTGTCGAAACGCTGGTGACGTTGTGCTTGTTCCCGTAGCTTGGCATTGAAGAACTCGCGACTCGGCCAGATATGCGCCGGGCCAGTTTGTTCGCGCATCTCGGCAAACAGCGAGGCTTCGCCGCACAGCAGGCGCGATTCGAGCAGGTTGGTCATCACCGTGGCGTCATTCCGCGCCTGGGCTCGGCATTCGGCCGGGGTGCGTACCGCATGGCCGACCTCCAGGCCGATGTCCCACAGGAACATCAGCAGGGACTCGATATCGGCATTCAATGCCGCGTCGTCCTCGCGTGTCACCAGGATCAGGATGTCGACATCGGATGCTGGATGCAGTTCTCCCCGGCCATAACCGCCGACCGCGACCAGCGCCGCATTGTCGCCCTGCATCAGACGGGTCCACAGTCGACGCAGGATGAAATCGGTATATTCGCACTGACAGGAGACCAGTTCGGGTACCGATTCACCGGCCCAGAAACGCTGCGCCAGCTTCTCGCGCAGTTCGCGCAGGGCGTCGGCGTAACGCCGGGGTTCGGCATCTTCCGGCAGATATTCGAGTATCGCGCGCGCGGCTTCGATCATGCCTTGGCCTTCGGCGCGTTCAGCTCATCCATTTCTTCCCGACGCAGCGTGAGTATCTCGTGGCCGGTCTTGGTGACCAGCAGCGTGTGTTCCCACTGGGCGGACAGCGAACGATCGCGGGTGACCACGGTCCAGCCATCGCTCAGGGACTTCACCTGGCGTTTTCCGGCGTTCACCATCGGTTCGATGGTGAAGCACATGCCGGCGCGGATCTCCTCGCCGCCGCCAGGCGTGCCATAGTGCATGATCTGCGGGCCTTCGTGAAAGCCCCGGCCGATGCCATGTCCGCAGTATTCCCGGACCACCGAATAATGATGCCCTTCGACGAAGGTCTGGATGGCGTGGCCGATATCGCCGACATGAATCCCGGGGCGCACCACGTCGATTCCGATGAACATCGCCTGGCGGGTGATGTCGACCAGACGTTTCGCCAGTACCGAGGGTTCGCCAACGAAGAACATCTTGCTGGTATCACCGTGGAAGCCATCCTTGATCACGGTGATGTCGATGTTCACGATATCGCCTTTCTTCAGCTTCTTTTGACTCGGAATGCCATGGCAGACTTGGTGATTCACCGAGGTGCAGATCGATTTTGGAAAGCCGTGGTAGTTCAGCGGCGCCGGTATGGCTTGCTGCTCCTCGACGATATAGTCGTGGCACAGCTTGTCCAATTCGTCGGTGGTGACGCCGGGCTGGACATGGGGTTCGATGAACTCCAGCACCTCGGCCGCGAGTCGCCCGGCGACGCGCATCTTGGCGATTTCATCGGGGGTTTTAATCGTGATACTCATTTACGCGCGCCGCCTGTTGGATTTAAAGAATGGTCGGGGAAAACAGTAGAGGAAGATTGTCCCAAAAGGGCCGATATGGTATAAAACCGCCCGCCTAAAGGCAATTCAATCCCGCCGGTATATGACACCATGTCCGGCAGGGAAATTCACACATGCACCGACACGGTTGGCGGGGTGCCCCGAGTAAAGGGGTTGTCAACCGGGGTGCATGGACGTTCAACCCCGGAGACGAAAGCTTGGTTTGCCCGTGAAGTCGGAAGCCTGTCGCGTCTCCTTGTTTTGGAGAATCCTCTAATGAGCTCAGTCTCGATGCGTCAGATGCTGGAGGCCGGTGTGCATTTCGGTCATCAGACTCGCTACTGGAACCCGAAGATGGCTCCTTATATCTTCGGTCAGCGCAACAAGATCCATATCATCAACCTCGAAAGTACCTTGCCGCTGTTCAATGATGCGATGAATTTCATCGGCATGTTGGCCGCCAATGGTGGCAAGATCATGTTCGTGGGCACCAAGCGTTCCGCGCGCGAGGCGATCCGCGAGGAAGCTATCCGTTGCGGCATGCCTTTCGTCAACCACCGCTGGCTCGGTGGCATGTTGACCAACTATAAGACCATCCGTCAGTCCATCAAGCGGCTGAAGGATCTGGAGGCCATGACCGAGGATGGCAGCCTGGAACAGCGTTTCAGCAAGAAGGAAGCGCTGGGCATGAAGCGCCAGTTGGAGAAGCTGGAGCGTAGCCTGGGCGGCATCAAGAACATCAATGGGCTGCCGGACGCGCTGTTTGTCATCGATGTCGGCAATGAAGACATCGCCGTGGCCGAGGCCAGGAAGCTCGGTATTCCGGTGATCGGCGTGGTGGACACGAATAACGATCCCAGCAGCGTCGATTATGTGATCCCCGGCAACGACGACGCGATTCGCGCCGTGCAGCTCTATTGCCAGGGTGCGTCGGCCGCGGTGCTGGAGGGTCGCGCGACGGCTGCCCAGGCTGCCGGTGGCGCGGACGATTTCGTCGAGGTCAGCGAGGAAGCCGGCAGCGAAACCGCTTCTTCCTGACCTTGTCCCGCCGTCAACTTTATTGTGATGCGCTCGCGAATCCGTTCGCGGGCGCGGTCCGCATTATCTATTTTCGAGAGGTAACACAGACATGGCGATTACAGCCGCCCTGGTTAAGGAGCTGCGCGAACGCACCGGCGCAGGCATGATGGAATGCAAGAAAGCGCTGGTCGAAAGCGATGGCGATATCGAGGCCGCGATCGAGCAGATGCGTAAATCCGGCTCGGCGAAGGCCGCGAAGAAGGCTGGCCGCACCGCGGCGGACGGCTTGGTCATCGTCAAGATCAGTGACGATGGCGGTAAGGCCGTCATCACCGAGGTCAATTGCGAGACCGATTTCGTCGCCAAGGACGAAAACTTCAGCGGCTTTGCTGAGGCTGTTGCGGAATGCGCGTTGAAGCATGATGTGGACAGCATCGAGGCGTTGTCGCAACTGCCGCTGAAGAAGGGCGAGGCCCAGACGGTGGAGGAAGCGCGCACCGAACTGGTGGCCAAGATCGGCGAGAACATGAGTGTGCGCCGCTTCGAGCGCATCGACGCCGGCAACGGCATGCTGGCCAGCTATCGGCATGGCGTGCGCATTGGCGTTGTTGTCGTGATCGAAGGCGGCGACGAGGCGTTGGGCAAGGATATTGCGATGCATGTTGCGGCTAGCAATCCGGCCTATATCAGCGAGGATCAGGTTGATCCGGCGGTGGTCGAGAAGGAGAAAGAGATCTTCCGCACCCAGGCTTTGGAGAGTGGCAAGCCGGAAAATATCGTCGACAAGATCATCGCGGGCAGGGTGCGCAAGTTCCTTGGCGAGATTACACTGGTCGGCCAACCGTTTGTGAAGGATCCGGACGTTACCGTCGGCAAGCTGCTGTCCGACAAGGGCGCGACGGTGAAGCGCATCTGCCGTTATGAGGTGGGTGAGGGTATCGAGAAGAAAAACGAGAACTTCGCCGACGAGGTCATGGCCCAGGTTCGCGGCTGATCCATGGAAAGCCCGTCCAGGCGGGCTTTCTTGTCTGATGCCGGCGCCTAGCAGGTCGTTGAAAAATGGCATTTTTCAGTGGCCTGTGTGCGCTACAGGGATGTACCACCATTTTCGATGACGGCAAGTCATTGAAAATGAAGGAACCGGGAAATCGCATCTTCCGGTTCCGTCGTTGAAAAAATCCATGGAAGGACTTTTTCAACATCCTGCTAGCCCGGATTTCTCACCGGGTCGCAGTCGTGAACGGGTGAGAAATCCGGGCTAGTGGCCAATCCGCGCCACGCACAGGTTGTCGAAAGCGTGCGTTTTCTACGGTTTATTCGGTGAGTTTTAAGTGTCATTTTCGTAATATCAGGCAAATACATGGAAAACCTTGTGTACTCTCGTATGTTGGTCAAGCTGAGCGGCGAAGCCTTGATGGGCAGTGGCGACTTCGGCATCGATCCGACCGTAATTGCGCGGCTGGCGGCCGATATCGCGGCCTTGCATGCCGCCGACGTGCGGGTCGGCGTGGTCATCGGTGGCGGGAATATCTTTCGTGGCGCCGGACTCGCGGCGGGTGGCCAGGATCGTGTCACTGGTGACCACATGGGCATGCTCGCGACAGTGATGAATTCACTCGCGATGCGTGACGCGCTGGATAAACTGGAGGTGCCGGCGCGCGTGATGTCGGCGTTGTCGATGCCCGATGTCTGCGAGGATTACACCTGCCGCGACGCGCGCCGCCATCTGGATGAGGGCCGCGTGGTCATCATGGCGGCGGGTACCGGTAACCCGTTCTTCACAACCGACTCCGCCGCCAGCCTCCGCGCGATCGAGATCAAGGCGGACGTGTTGGTGAAGGCGACCAAGGTGGATGGCGTGTATTCCGCCGATCCGATGAAGGATCCGGACGCGCGTTTCTATCCCGAGCTGACCTATGATCAGGCGATTGCCGAGAATCTGGGTGTCATGGACATGACCGCCATCGTGCTCTGCCGTGATCAGCGGATGCCATTGCGGATCATGAATATCCAGGAAGAGAATGCGCTGTTGCGGCTGGCCCGGGGGGAATCCATCGGCTCCGTGGTGGTCACTGAAACTGACAGGGTGAATAGCAAATGATTGACGATATCAAGCAAGACGCCGCCGAACGCATGGCGAAGAGCGTTGATGCACTGGGTAATGAATTGGCCAAGATCCGCACCGGTCGGGCGCATCCCAGCCTGCTGGATCATCTTACCGTCCCCTATTATGGCTCTGACGTGCCGCTATCCCAGGTTGCCAATGTCGGTATCGAGGATGCGCGCACGCTGTTAGTTCAGCCGTGGGAGCAGAATATGGTCGCGCCGATAGAGAAGGCTATCATGAATTCCGATCTGGGGCTGAACCCGAATTCCGCCGGTACCTCGATTCGCGTGCCATTGCCGCAGCTCACCGAAGAACGGCGCAAGGATCTGGTGCGGGTTGCGCGTCAGGAAGCCGAGCAGGCGAAGGTCGCGGTGCGCAACATCCGACGCGACGCCAATAGTGAATTGAAATCACTGGTGAAGGAGAAGTTGATCTCCGAGGACGACGAGCATCGTGGCCAGGAGATCATCCAGCAATTGACCGACC
The DNA here is from genome assembly GCA_026984055.1 of Sedimenticola sp. Classification (GTDB taxonomy): domain Bacteria; phylum Pseudomonadota; class Gammaproteobacteria; order Chromatiales; family Chromatiaceae; genus JALSSX01. The sequence goes on from JALSSX010000316.1 coordinate 15,272, forward strand.
AGCATGTCAAGGAGATCGACGAAAAGCTGGCCATCAAGGAAAAGGACCTGCTTTCGGTTTAGTGTTGGATCCATCGGAAACTTCAGCCGTGACGGATGCGCGCCTGGATCGCTTGCCTCGCCACGTTGCCATCATCATGGATGGCAACGGACGCTGGGCCAAACGGCGTGGCCAGCCGAGACACGCCGGCCATCGCGCCGGTGTTGAATCGGTGCGCGATGTCGTCGAAGCCTGTGCCGACAAGGGCATCGAGGTGCTGACGCTGTTTGCCTTCAGCAGCGAGAACTGGCGCCGGCCAAAGCCGGAGGTCAAGCTGCTGATGGAGTTGTTTATGTTGGTACTGAAGCGCGAGACCCGGCGCCTGGATACCGATAACGTCCGTCTGCGCATCATTGGCGATCGCCTGGCATTCCCCGATAAATTGCAGAAGCGTATCCGCGACGCGGAGGCCTTGACCGCCACCAACGATGGCATGGTGTTGCAGATCGCCGCGAACTATGGCGGGCGCTGGGATATCGCCGAGGCGACGCGCCGGATCGCGGCCAGGGTCGCGGCTGGCGAACTCGATGCCGCCGCATGCAACGAGCAAACCGTTGCCGAACACCTCTCCTTTGCCGGTCTTCCCGATGTCGATCTGTTCATCCGCACTGGCGGGGAGCAGCGACTGAGTAACTTCGTTCTGTGGCAGGCGGCCTACGCCGAGTTGTATTTCTCTGATCTGTTATGGCCGGATTTCGATGCCAGGGCGCTGGAAACCGCGTTCACGGATTTTGCCGCGCGCGAGAGACGCTTTGGCAAGACCACTGAGCAACTCAAGGGATCGGACGAAGATCAAGGTTTGCCCGGATGAGCACCTTGTGGCAGCGGGTGTTGTCGGCGTTGGTGCTTGCGCCACTGGTCATTCTTGCCGTTCTGGTGCTGCCGAATTCCTGGGTTGCGGGGCTGCTTGGTGCAATCGTACTGCTCGGCGCGATGGAGTGGGCGCGTCTGTCCGGCCTGGATGGCGAGAGAATTCAACTGATCTGGAGCGGGGTGCTGGCGGTGGCCATCGGCATGGTCGCGTTGTGGCAGCGTGATATCGGTCTGTCGCTTATTCTGTTCGGCGCGGCCTGGTGGGCCGTGACGCTGTTCCGTCTGCTGCTCGCCGCGCGCCATTCTGTCGCGGCGACGCATGGTGTTCACTGGCCTCGGTTGCTGGATGGTTTCTTCGTGTTGCTTCCGGCTTGGTATGCGCTGACCAAGATACACGGCCTGGCGCATATCGGCCCGTTCCTGCTGCTGTATTGCCTGATTCTGATCTGGGGCGCGGATTCCTTCGCGTATTTCTCCGGTCGGGCGTTCGGCAGGCATAAGCTGGCGCCGAATATCAGTCCGGGCAAGACCCTGGAGGGTGTCGTCGGCGCGCTGCTCGGCGCGCTGCTGATCGCTTATGTCGGTCATGGCCTGGTGGCGCGTAGCTATCAGGTGGGACTCTGGTCGTGGCTGGCGTTGGGCCTGATCGTGGTACTGGCGTCGATCGCCGGTGATCTGTTCGAAAGCCTTGTGAAACGGGAACGCGGCATGAAGGACAGTGGCACGCTGATTCCGGGGCATGGTGGGGTGATGGATCGTATCGATAGTCTGACAGCGGCCGGGCCGGTGTTCGCTGCTGGCCTGATCTGGCTGGGCGTGTTGCAATGATCGGCGTCGCGGTGCTGGGTTCGACCGGCTCCATCGGGGTTTCCACTCTGGATGTGATCGCCCGGCATGCGGAACGTTATCGCGTCATCGTGCTGACCGCGAATGGCAATGACGCGCGTTTGCTGGAACAGTTGCGTCGCTTTCAGCCGGCTTACGCGGTGATGGCGGATGAGACCGCGGCCAGTCGTCTGGACGCGGCGGTTCGCGCCGAGGGTCTGGATACCGAGGTGCTGGCCGGCGCCTCGGCGCTGGAAGAGGTTGTCGAACTGGAAGAGGTCGATCAGGTGATGGCGGCTATCGTCGGCGCGGCGGGTTTGCGCTCGGCATTGGCGGCGGCGCGCGCCGGCAAGCGGGTGTTGCTCGCCAACAAGGAGTCGCTGGTGGTTGCTGGGCATCTGTTCATGGAGGCGGTTGCCAGCGGTGGCGCCGAATTGCTGCCGATCGACAGTGAACACAATGCGATCTTCCAATGCATGCCGACAGGCTTTCGCGATGGCTTGGCGGAATCCGGCGTGATGCGCATTCTGTTGACTGCCTCGGGTGGGCCGTTTCGCAATTGGCCGATCGATAAATTGGAACAGGTCACACCGGCACAGGCCTGCGCTCATCCGAACTGGGACATGGGGCGCAAGATCTCGGTCGATTCAGCGACGATGATGAACAAAGGACTGGAATTGATCGAGGCCTGCTGGTTGTTCGGTACCGATCCCGGACATATCCAGGTGGTGATTCACCCGCAGAGCGTGGTGCATTCGATGGTGGAATACGCCGATGGCTCGGTACTCGCCCAGCTCGGCAACCCAGACATGCGCACGCCAATCGCGCATGCGATGGCTTGGCCGGCGAGGATGGACTCGGGGGTCGGTTCGCTGAATCTGTTCGATGTTGCGCGGTTGGACTTTGAAGCACCGGATCTCATGCGCTTTCCGTGCTTGCGTCTGGCCGGAGAGGCGATGCGTGCTGGCGGCACCGCACCGGCAATCCTGAATGCCGCCAACGAGGTTGCGGTGCAGGCGTTTCTCGATGAACGCTTGCCTTTCGTCGCTATTGCGGGGATTATCGAGGAAACCCTGTCGGCTCTGTCCGTCGAGTCGGTGGAGACGCTGAATGGCTTGCTGGAGATCGATCGACGGGCGCGCGCCATCGCGGAACAATTCATCACCGCCCGGGTCTGAACAGCCATGCTTTCTTTTATCACGACAATCTTCTGGTTCGCTGTCGCGCTTGGCGTGTTGATCACGATCCATGAGTTCGGGCATTTCTGGGTCGCGCGTGTCAGTGGCGTGAAGGTGCTGCGTTTCTCGATTGGCTTCGGCAAGCCGCTGTTGAAACGCATCGGTAAGAAGGATGATACCGAATACGTATTGGCGGGCATTCCGCTGGGCGGCTATGTAAAGATGCTCGATGAGCGCGAAGGCGAGGTGGCTCCCGAGGAGGCGCATCGCGCGTTCAATCGCCAGTCCCTGCCGATACGCACCGCGATCGTCGCCGCAGGGCCCTTGTTCAACCTGCTATTCGCGGTTTTCGCCTTCTGGGTGTTGGGTGTCAGTGGTGAGACTGGCGGCATTCCGCTGGTCGGCGAGGTCCAACCGCAAAGTATCGCGGCGCGCGCCGGCATGCTGGCTGGAGACCGTTTTGTCGCCATCGATGGTGAACGCACGCCGACTTGGGAATCGGTGGTCTACGGATTGCTGGGCGCGGCGGTCAGCGATGACCCGGTCAGGGTCAGTGTGAGCCAGCCGGATCAGCCGCCGCGCGATGTCGAGCTGCTGCTCTCCGGATTGCTGAAGTCGTCACGGCAGCCCGAAGTGCTGGCGCACCTCGGGATAGAGCCAAAACGTCCTGTGTTGCCGCCGATATTTGGCAAGCTGGTACCCCACGAACCAGCCGCCGACGCCGGTATCCAGGTGGGCGATCGGCTACTCAGCGTAAACGGCGAACCGATTTCCGACTGGATGGCCTGGGTCGTGTTCGTGCGCGATCATCCCGGCCAGTTGTTGCATCTGAAGATACAGCGTGGCGAGCAGATATTGCCGCTGGACCTGGTGACCGCCGAGGTGAGGAAGGGCGACGAGCTGATCGGGCGCATTGGCGCGGCGCCACGTGTTCCCGACGGCTTCATGGATGATTACCGTGTGAAGGTACGCTATGGCCCGGCCGAGGCTCTGCAACGCGCCGTGGTGAAGACCTGGGATATGTCGGTGTTGATGCTGAAGGTCATGGGGCGCATGCTGACGGGGCAGGCGTCCATCCAGAATCTCAGCGGCCCGATCTCAATCGCGCAGGCGGCGGGTGACACCGCGAGCATCGGCCTGGATTATTTCCTGAAGTTTCTCGCCGTGGTCAGCATCAGCCTGGGTGTATTGAACTTGTTGCCGATTCCGGTACTCGACGGTGGTCATCTGCTGATGTTTCTGATCGAGGCGGTGAAGGGCAGCGCGGTCTCCGAGAATGCGATGCTGGTGGGCCAGAAGATCGGCATCGCGTTGTTGTTGTCGCTGATGGTCGTGGCCTTCTATGTCGATTTGTCGCGGGTGTTCGGCTGACTTGGCGTAGTCGCTGGAACCTCCAGCAGGCCAGCAACCGACGGTTCGGCGTGATTTCGGGGTTCGTGTGAATTCTGCGTTATAATGCGCGCTTCGCCGGAGACGCCGTGCGTTTCCAACTTGGGGAATCCATTCCCCCCTGTTTTTAAAATAAAGAACAAAACCGCTGTGTCGCGATCCCTTATTCCTGTCATTCGCTTTCTCGTGCTGGCCTTCGCCGTGCTGCTCTCCGTCCAGTCGCTGGCCGCCGATTTCGTCGTGCGCGATATCCGTGTCGATGGCCTGCAACGCATCTCTCCGGGCACGGTGTTCAATCATGTTCCGCTACGGGTGGGTGAGCGCCTGAAGTCCGCCGATAGCGGGCGCATCATCCGCGCGTTGTACAAGACCGGTTATTTCAATGATGTCAAGCTGGCGCGCGACGGCGATGTGCTGATCATCAAGGTCGTCGAGCGCCCGGCGATCGCGAATATCTCGATCACTGGCAACAATCTGCTCGAAACGGATAAGTTGTTGAAGGCATTGAAGGATATCGGTCTGGCCGAGGGCAGGGTCTTCAATCGCTCTGTGTTGGACAAGATCGAGCAGGAACTACGCCGCCAATATTTCTCTCAGGGACGCTATGCGGTACAACTGGATGCCACGGTGACGCCGCTGGAGCGCAACCGCGTGGATGTCGCGATCAAGATCTCCGAGGGCGAGACCGCGCGCATCAAGCGTATCGATATCGTCGGTAACCAGGCGTTCAGCGACAAGCAGTTGATGGAGGGCTTCAAGTCCGGTGTTCCCGGTTGGCTGGATTTCTTCTCGGATGCTGATCAGTATTCCCGACAGAAGCTGGCGGCGGACCTGGAGACCCTGCGTTCATATTATCTCGATCGTGGCTATATCAAGTTCAAGGTGGAATCCACCCAGGTCTCGATCACGCCGGACAAGAAGGATATCTACATCACTATCAATATCAACGAAGGCGATGTCTACCGCATCAAGGATATCCAACTTGCCGGCAAGTTGGTCGTGGATCAGAAGAAGGTGTTTCCGCTGATTCATCTGGCGCGCGGCCAGGTTTTCTCGCGCAAGGCGGTGGTCGGCAGCGCCGAGCGTATCGACGCACTGCTCGGCGATCAGGGCTATGCCTTCGCCAATGTCAACAGCATCCCCGAGATCGATGACAAAAGTCACGAGGTCAGCGTGACCTTCTATGTCGATCCCGGCAAGCGCGTATATGTGAGACGCATCAATATCAATGGCAACAGCAATACGCGTGACGAGGTGCTGCGTCGCGAGCTGCGCCAGATGGAGCGTGCTTGGTTCTCGAACGCAAAGACCAAGCTGTCACGCGAACGCCTGCAGCGCTTGGGCTTCTTTGAGGAAGTCAATATCGAGACCCCGGCGGTGCCGGGATCCAACGATGAGGTGGATGTGGATATCTCGGTGAAGGAAAAGCCCTCGGGCAATTTCATCGCTGGTCTCGGCATTTCGCAATCCGACGGCCTGTTGTTGAATACCAGTATCTCCGAGGAGAACTTCTTCGGCACGGGGAAGCGTGTCGTGCTCGGTCTGAACACCAGCTCGTCTAATACGTTGTATCAGTTATCCTATACCAATCCGTATTACACTGTCGATGGCATCAGCCGTGGATTCAACCTGAAGTACCGGAAAACCGATTTTGCCAATTTCGACTCTGCGGATTATAAGACGGATACCGGTACCTTCGGGGTTAATTTCGGTATCCCCATCAGTGAATTCAATCGTTTTGGTTTCGGTTTCGACGCCGAGTACATCCGGGTCAAGCTGGGGAATAACCCGGCCGCCGAGATTCGGGATTTCGTCGACACCCAGGGCGATAGCTTTTGGAACTTCAAGGTCAACATATTCTGGTCGCATGATTCGCGTAACTCGGCGATCTTTCCGACCAGTGGCAGCTCGTCGCGCTTTTTTGCGAATGCCACCATCCCGGGCAGCGACCTGACTTTCTACAAGGTGGGCCTGCGGCATCGTCAATATATCCCCTTGAATCGCACCTTTACGCTAGGCGTGTATGCCGACCTCGGTTTTGGCGATGGCTACGGCGATCTGGATAGACTGCCGTTTTTCGATAATTTCTTTGCCGGCGGGTTCACCACGGTACGTGGCTTCAAGCGAAACTCGTTGGGGCCGCGTGATTCCAACGATGACCCCATTGGGGGTAACTTGCGGGTGGTCGGAAACCTGGAGCTGTTGTTTCCTCCGCCGATCAAATCCATGCGGAAAAGCATGCGCATGGCTGCGTTTTTCGATATAGGTAATGTGTATAATACGACTGATAGTAACTTCGATAGCGGTTCCCTGCGCTATTCTGCCGGCTTGGCGATGACTTGGCTGTCGCCGGTTGGTATATTGACGCTTGGCTATGGGTTTCCGCTCAACGACCAGGAAGGCGATAACACGGAATCCCTCCAGTTCAGTTTTGGCACCTCGTTCTAAGAGTTGAGAGATTTATGAATCCGAAGTATCTGATATGTTGCGTCATTCTCGCGATCCTGTCTGTTTCGACTGGCGTGGCCATGGCCGAGAGCCGGGTTGCTTTCGTCGACGCCGACAAGGTGGTGGAGAATTCACCTCAGTATGAAGCGGCTCGCGCCGCCATTCAGAAGGAGTTTTCGCGACGCGAGAACGATCTGTTGTCGAAGCAGAAGTATCTGAAGAAGCTGGAAGCCAAGGCGGCCAAGAATGCCGCGATCATGAGCGAATCGGAGGCCAAGCGGCTGGAACGCGATATCATTACCCGTCGCCGTCAGCTGAAGAACGCGAAGCAGGAGTTCCGCGAGGATCTGACGCTGCGCCAGAACGAGGAATTCAACAAGCTTCGCCGTCAGGTCATCGAGGTGATCAAGGAAGTCGGCAAGGAGAAGAACCTGGATCTGGTGTTTTCCGTTGGCGTGGTGTATGCGAACAAACGGGTCGATATCTCCGACCAGGTGCTGAAGCGTCTACGCAAGCGTTTCAAGAAGAAGAGATAGTTGAATCGCCCCCCGGGAACCCCGCATACGCTGGGCGCCTTGGCCGAGGTTGTCGGCGCGCGTGTCCATGGTGATGCCAGCCGAATGGTCAGCAAGGTCGACGTGCTCGATGCGGCGGATGCCGAAACCATCACTTTTCTGTCGAATGCCCGTTACCGGAAGTATTTGAAGGATTGTCGCGCGGGCGCGGTGGTCATCGCCGAGAAGGATCTGCCCGATTGTCCGGTCGCCGCGTTGGTATGCGATGACCCCTATCTGAGTTTTTCCCGCATCGCCGGATTGCTCTATCCGGAGAAAGGCGTGCCGCCTGGCATCCACCCGCGCGCGACGGTCGATTCGTCGGCGCGGATCGGCGAAGGGGTCACGATCGAGGCGTGCGCGGTGATCGAGGCGGGTTCGGTGATCGGCGAGGGTTGTCGTATCGGCGCTGGTTGCTATATCGGTCGCGAGGTGAGCATTGGCGCCGCGACCCGTCTGTATCCGAATGTTACGGTGTGCGAGGGTGTCGAGATAGGCGCGCGTTGCCGGATTCATCCCGGTGTTGTGCTGGGCGGTGATGGCTTTGGCTTGGCCTGGGATGGCGAGGATTGGGCCAGGGTACCGCAGCTCGGCGGCGTGCGTATTGGCAACGATGTGGATATCGGCGCGAATACCACGGTGGACCGGGGCGCGCTGCGAGATACCGTGATTGAGGATGGCGTAAAGCTGGATAATCTGATTCAGGTCGCGCACAACGTGGAGATTGGCAAGCACAGTGCCTTGGCGGGCTGTACCGGCATTGCCGGCTCGGCTCGTATCGGCGCCTATTGCACGCTTGCCGGCGGTGTCGGCCTCGTGGGCCATATCGAACTCGCCGATCATGTGCATGTTACCGGTATGACGATGGTCACGCGTTCGCTGAAGCAGCCTGGCGTCTATTCCGGAAATATCCCGGCGATGGATGCGCGTGACTGGAAGAAGAGCGTGGTCAGGTTTCGCCAACTGGAGGGTTTGGTCTCCCGTGTGCGCGGTCTTGAGAAACGCCGGAAACAGAGTGAATGACGACATGGGTTCGTTACGCCATGACAGAAGATTCTCCCGCGCTGCGTGGCGGGACTGAATAATACCGTTACCTCGGGGTTTGATATTTTGATTTCCATGGACATCAACAAGGTGATGAGCCGGTTGCCTCATCGCTATCCTTTTCTGCTTGTCGACCGAGTGCTCGAATGCGAGCCGGGTGAACGCCTGCTGGCGATCAAGAATGTCACCGTCAACGAGCCGTTTTTCCAGGGCCATTTTCCAGTCAAGCCGATCATGCCCGGCGTACTGATCATCGAGGCGCTGGCGCAGGCCACCGGCCTGTTGGCGATGGAAACCGAACCCGAGCGGGTCGGGAATTCGCTGTACTATTTCGTTGGCATCGACAACGCGCGCTTCAAGCGCCCGGTGGTGCCGGGTGACCAGATGGCGCTTGAGGTGTGGTTCCAGAAAGAGCGACGTAATATCTGGAAGTTCAACGGCGAGGCGCGCGTGGACGGTAAGATCGCGGCCTCGGCGATCATCATGTGTACCGCGGTGGGAATATGAGGTGATCGATCCGCGCGCGCTGGTCGACCGCAAGGCGGAGCTTGATGAAGATGTCAGTGTCGGGCCGTTCGCGATCATCGAGGCTGACGTGCGGATCGGTCGCGGCAGTGCCATCGGACCGCATAGTATTGTGCGCGCTGGCACGCGCATGGGGCGCGGCAACCGTATCTTCCAGTATGCCTCCGTTGGCGAGGATCCGCAGGACAAAAAGTACAATGGCGAGTCGACTGAGCTGATCCTGGGGGATCGCAATGTCGTGCGTGAGTTCGCTACGCTGAATCGCGGCACCGCGCAGGATAGCGGCGCCACGCGCGTCGGCAGCGATAATCTGCTGATGGCCTACACCCATGTCGCGCACGATTGCCAGATTGGCGACCATACCATTATGGCGAATGCCGCCTCGCTCGGTGGTCATGTGCATATCGATGATTACGCCATCCTTGGTGGATTCACCATCGTCCATCAATTCTGTCGTGTTGGCGCGCACAGCTTCAGTCAGATGGGCAGCATGGTGCAGAAGGATATCCCACCATTCGTGACTGTTGGCGGTCATCCGGCCAAGTCGCGTGGTATCAATGCAGAGGGTCTGAAGCGTCGCGACTTTCCGCTAGAGACGATTAGCGCGATCAAGCGTGCCTACCGCAAGCTGTTTATGTCCGGTCTGCGGCTGGAAGATGCTCTCGGCCAAGTGTCCGCAGAGATGGCGGATGTCGCCGAGGTCAAGCAGTTGATCGAATTCATCTCCCACAGTCAGCGCAGCGTCATTCGCTGATACCGGCGTCATGGATATCGCACTCGTTGCCGCCGAGCCCTCCGGTGATCAGCTCGGCGCCGGGCTGATGAAGCAATTGCGCATCCGCTGGCCTCGGGCGCGTTTTCGCGGCATTGGCGGGCCATCGATGATGGCTCAGGGGTTGGTGTCCCATGTTGCCATGGAGCGGCTTTCGGTCATGGGCCTCACCGAGGTGTTGCGGCATTTGCCAGAATTGCTGCGCATTCGCCGGGAATTGCGCGACAGCCTGCTCGATGTTCCGCCCGATCTGTTCATCGGTATTGATGCGCCCGATTTCAACCTGCCGCTGGAGAAGTGTCTGAAACGGGTTGGGATTCCGGTTGTGCATTACGTTAGCCCGACCGTCTGGGCATGGCGAGGGGGGCGCGTGAAGAGCTTGCGCGAGGCGACCGACCGGGTGCTGTGTATTTTCCCATTTGAGGAAGATTTTCTGCGCAAACATGATGTCAACGCGGTTTTTGTTGGCCACCCATTGGCCGAACATTACCCGCTTCGATGCGACCAGCACGGCGCGCGGGAGACGTTGGGCCTGGGTGCCGAGGGGCCGGTTCTGGCGCTGCTTCCCGGTAGTCGGCGGGCCGAGATCGCACGCCTCGCGGCGCCTTTCCTTCTTACCGCTCGACGCCTGCTGGAAACTAACCCCGGTTTGCGCGTCGTCACTCCGCTGGCCAACACGGCGACCCGGGATGCTTTCACGCGCGCCATGCGCGAATACGCGCCCGCGCTCGATATCCAGCTTTGTCAGGGTGGGGCCGGCGAGGCGCTGTGCGCCGCCGATGTGGTTTTGAGTGCATCCGGCACCGCCACCTTCGAGGCGTTGCTGTGTAAGAAACCAATGGTCGTCGGTTACCGTGTCGCCGCTTCGACCTACTGGATCGCTCGCCTGCTCAGGCTGGTCGAGACGCCGCATTTCGCCATGGCGAACCTGCTTGCTGGTGAACGGCTCGCGCCGGAGTACATTCAGTATGACTGTGTGCCGGATAGACTGGCGCCGGCGATCCAACGTTTTTTCGACGATGTGGTGCTGCGCGAGCATATCGCCGCGCGCTACGCCGAAGTCCATCGACAGATGAGACAGAACGCGGGTCGACGCGCCGCCGAGACGATTGTCGAACTGCTGGAACGGCGCGTATGAGCCTGCTGATCTGCGGCGTGGACGAGGTCGGTCGAGGGCCATTGGCCGGGCCGGTGGTCACCGCGGCGGTGATACTCGACCTGGCACGTCCGATAGATGGCTTGGCGGATTCGAAGAAACTCAGCGAGAAGCGTCGCGAGATGCTCGCCGAGATGATCCGCGAGCAGGCGCTGTGCTGGGCGCTGGGTCGCGCCGAGGTCGAGGAAATCGATCGTCTGAATATCCATCACGCGACCCTGTTGGCGATGACCCGTGCGGTAAGCGCCTTGCCGCATCGGCCGGACCAGGTTCTTGTTGATGGCAGATTCTGTCCGCGCCTTGACATGCCGGCGCGTGCCATCGTTGGCGGCGATGGGTCGGTGTCTTCGATCAGCGCCGCGTCGATCGTCGCCAAGGTTGCGCGTGATCGCGAGATGCGGAACCTCGACCGGCAATGGCCCGGCTATGGGCTGGCTCGTCACAAGGGCTATCCGACACGCTTGCATATCGAAGCGCTGGCGAGCCTCGGCGTAACGCCGATCCACCGGCGTTCCTTCGCGCCAGTGCGGCGCCTGCTCGACGCTGGCGCTTTGGCTATAATTCCGCCGGGCTGTTAAAATCCGGTCTTTGCCATTTCCCAGGGGTTCCCGATGTATCGCGGCAGTCTGATTGCGCTGGTCACGCCGATGCGTGAAGACAATTCACTGGATTTCGAAACACTCGAAAAGCTCATCGACTGGCATGTGGAGCAGGGCAGCGATGGCATCGTCATCGTCGGCACCACCGGGGAATCCGCGACGTTGGACGAGGAGGATCACTGTCACATGCTCCGAGCCGCCGTCGACATGCTGGACGGGCGCTTGCCGCTGATCGCCGGAACCGGCGCGAACGCCACCGATGAGGCGGTGCGCCTGACACGCTGCGCGAAGGATGCCGGCGCGGATGCCTGCCTGCTGGTAACGCCTTACTACAACAAACCGACCCAGGACGGGCTGTATCAACATTTCCGGCATGTCGCCGAGGCCGTAGATATCCCGCAGATTCTCTATAACGTACCAGGTCGGACCGCGTGTGACATGTTGCCGGAGACCATTGCGCGGCTCGCGGATGCAAGAAACATCATC
>JALSSX010000317.1 GCA_026984055.1 Sedimenticola sp.
AGATCCCCTGAAGAGAAGGAGGGGGGGCTGGCAAAAACGAGAAAAAAGAGTCAGCCTATAAGCCGGGTTCTGTCGAGGATGACCATTCATCTGGGATGCATGTCGCCATGCACCTCAAGCGACCTACCCGGGAACCGTGCGGGCCACACGCGGCCAGAAGGCCAGTTCCCCTATTTGGTCTTGCTCCGGACGGGGTTTACCCTGCCACCAAGTGTTACCACCGGCGCGGTGCGCTCTTACCACACCTTTTCACCCTTGCCTGCTCTTGCGAACATAGGCGGTATGTTTTCTGTGGCACTTTCCGTAGGCTCGCGCCTCCCAGGCGTTACCTGGCGCCCTGCCCTGTGGAGCCCGGACTTTCCTCCACGGCAAGGCCGTGGCGGCCATCCGGCTGACTCTCATTGCACAGCATAACATACCCTCGCCAGATTGAGATCAATGTTCGTGGCGCTTCGGCGGAGCCAGCGGCGCGCCGCTGGCGAGCAGCTGCACCGCGCGCAGCGGGTCGGTTTCTCCGGTCGGAACGACACGCACGCCACGCGCGGCCATCTTACGCACGAAACCCTGACCACATCCGCCGGTGATCAACACGTCGAGCCGGTCGAGTGGATGATCGCCGCCGCTGAAGGCATGCATCGCCATCTCCTTGGGCAGATCGAGGCGCTCCCGCTCATGGATCTCACCATCCGCATCCACTTGGTAGATGAAAAACCGCCGCCCCTTGCCGGCGTGGCCAGTGATCGTGCGAAAATTCTGACTGCTGACTCCAATCTTCATGGTCTGTGTGCTCTTGAAGCTGTTTCAGGGAAACCTCGATGACATCGACCGGCCAGCCATGTGTCGGCTTGGACGACATTGCTCAGCGTTGCGCGGAGGAAACCGAGACGCCCTTGCGAGACAGGCGGCTCAAGAACCGCTTACGGCTTCCGGCGATTCCCGCTTCCTCTGGCGCATGCGACGCTTCGCCAAGGCGAGCAAATCCGGGTCGGTAACGACTTCGTAGAAGCGCCTGCCTTGCTTGTCCTCGCGCAGCTCGCCGTTCTCGCTCCAGACACGCACCCTGGCCTCACGAACCACCAGCCAGTGGACACCACCAGTGCGGTCAGTGAAGCGCCCGGCATGCAACCATACCGGCTCATCCCGTTTGCCATCGCGAGCCTCGAAGCGATTCAGCACCAGCTCGCTCTTCAGCTTGAAAAAGGCAGGTGCGTCGAGTTCCACGCCATTGACGTTGTAGCGCAACAGGTTCTCGCCATCGGCCTTGTGTTCCATGCGCCCGCGATTCGGAGTGATCACCTCGATCCCTCTTCCGCGTGACGAGAACAACTGCTTACGCACATCCGAATGACAAGAGGAGAGACGATCGCTGCGATGGATCGCCGAGGATATCATGATCGGTTTGTCGCCATCGTACAGATAGGTCGGTGGCGAATCGGAGAATGCGATACCCAGCCCGACCTCCAATTCCGGCAGGCCGTGCTTCCGATTACTGATGTTATGCCGATCGACGACACCAAGTATCTTTCTTGCCAGCAGGCTGGCGTGCGCAACGCTCTGGCGACGGCTGCCCGGCCCTTCGTATTCGATGACGGCGAGAATCACCGCGTCGCCTTCGACGAAGACTTTCTCGCCACCCAGCTCCTCGACCAAGCGGGTGATCGGCGTGAAGAAGTTCAGGCTGAAGTAGGTGGCCGGATTCAGCTCTGCCGCGACCAAGCGACCGATGATCGCCGACGAACCCCGCAGATCCGCCTTGATGATGACATGCGACCGAATCTGATCGACTTGGCCGCGCATCTCATCCTCGAACACCAGCTCCCGCAACACACCGTTTCTGCGCGACAATTCAATCTCTTCCGGGCGTTCAAGGAAACGGAATCCACGCCGCATGCGCTGAAACTGCAATGCGCGCTTGCCATCACGGCGCAACGACAGAAACTCGGCGACCCCGCGCAGCAGGCGCAGCGAGCGCTCGCTGGAGGATAGCCGCTTCATGCCTCGCCGGACGCCATCCAACCGCCGGATAAATCGCTGCGGCTGCGCCACCGAAGCCACGTCGAGACGCCGCAGCAATTCCTTGCGCCCAAGCTGCCCCGACAGATAGGCATAGACCAGTGACGGGGATATCTTCTCCAATTCGGCGCATACCTTACGGGTTTCCCGCGCCGCCAGTAACCGGGGAGCAAGCGGCGCCAACCCCCTCAGCAGTTTCAGTTTCAACGCTTTCTGGTACTCGGGCCAGCGCACGTCCGTCCAGTGGGAGGAATACAGCCGGATCATGCTTGGCAGCTGACGGCTGGCTTCATCCGGCAGGCCACACAGCAACCAGAAGTTGTCCGGCTCATCCAGCCAGCAACCCTCGCTGGCCGCGAGTTCCTCGGCCGAATACATCATCGGCAGATAGGCAAAGCGCTTGGGATCCACCACGATCGCCGGTTCACTCGTCGGCAGGCTCACGGCGGATGGCAGATAGCCGGAAAACGTTTCCAGCAACAGCGCGTTCAATGCCGCGAACACATCACTGCCATGCTCTCCCGAGAAACACAGCAGATAATGTTGCATGAATTCCACATCCGCATCGAACGCTGGAAGCTGCAACAACGGGTTGAATAGGCAGGCTCGGGGAATCTGCCAGGAACGCCCCAGCGCCGACTTCCGAACCTTGCGCAAACGGCTGCTCTCCAGCTTGTACACCTGGCGGAATATCGTCTGGGAGAGACGATAACGAATGTCCCACTCGTGACTCGCCAGCCGCACCAGACGTTCGTTGAGGGTAAGCGCGTGCTCGTGGGTACCCGACACGCCCATGCCCAACATGCGTGTCAAGCGCTTGCGCACGCGCTCATGCTCGGCCATCGGCAGATCGAACAGAAAGGAGAAAACCGCGGCATGAAACAAATCCAGCAGACCAGGGGAAGCCTCGTTGCGCGCGCGCCCGACAATGAATTCCTGTAACTCAATATACGCATCTCGAAACTGGTTCTGCAATTCATCGACGGCGGCGCCAAAGGGTTCGCCATGCCATTGATGCAATTCGCTCATGCGCTGTTGGAGCAGGGTGCGCACCCAGTCCGTGGCGATCCCGGTAAAACGTTGACTCAACAGCACGTCGATGCGCACATTGTCCACGCCACGGGGAAAAGAGGAAAGGGCATCGACGCAGGGAGGATGGATCGATAGTGGCGAGAGAAAAGCTTTATTGTCGGGACGCCAGCGGTCCAAGCGCTTGATCAATGCCATCCGGATGCCCTGTGTCCAGCGAGGTGGGTCAGCCTTCCAGCATGGAAGCAATCAATCGATCCTCCAACTCCACGCGGGCGGCCAACGCCTCGCCCAGCGAAGAGAGATCGGAACCCAGCTCGCCAAGATCCGCCCGCGGAGAGTTGTCGTCGTATTTGTCGTTGAAATCGACAGCGGTCTCGGTCAATTCGATGATGCGTGGGTAGACCTGCTCGGCTGTCGCCAGAATACCGCCGCGCCGTTCCTCGCCACGGCTGAGGCGATCGTAGATCTCGAAATGCGCGAACGCCATGTAGTCGACCAATACCTGGCAGAAACGTTGTAGGCTTTCGGTTACCGAATTCGTCTCGACATAGGGTTCCAAACCGGCGACCTGACAGAACAGCACCAGCATCTCCTGACGTTCGGCGAGCAGCTTATCGATCATCTCGCGGGTTCTGCCGCGACGTTCCACTACGGTTGCATTATCTTGCGTCATGGTTACACTCTGCGCTGATTGGCCCGGGAAGGCATGATCACCCTGGCGATACATCCGCTTCCGGCCTTGCTCATCGGACTCTTCTGCTAATCTAACCCGAATCCCCTTCGATTAAAAGAGACAATAAAACATGCCGCGCCTGACCGGGACATTGTTGCTGATTCTCTGTCTGATCAACCCGGCGGCATCACGCGCGGCACAAACCATCAACAACCCCTTCATCGAGGCGATGCGCGCAATGATGCGCATGATGGGCATGTTGAACGACGACCCCCATCCCTGGCTTGACCCATTCACACCGATGCCGGCGATGCCGCGCTGGCCGGCAAGCCCGATGAATTCAGGCGGTATCTCGCCATACGGAACGATGATGCCAGGCATGATGCCGGGTATGCCGCTGAACGGCGTTGGGCAATACTATCAGCAGGGGCGGAACTGGATGCGTCAGCCGATGCAACAGGATACCTGGGACGGACTGGAACAGACTCTTCCGGGCGCCAGCCCCAGGTTGACGGAGGAGAAAACCGATACACCTGAAGGAAAATGGCGAGGGAGCAATGGCGAATGGCTGATCATCGCGCGCGGCATGTTTCGCCTGTACATCAGCCGCGATCGGTATGTCGAGGGCGACGTGCGTTTCGTCGACCGATGGATCAGCTTCCGCAACGACGACAACCTAACGGTAAAAACCTATGAATATGCGGTTCGCGACGGCCGCATGATCCTGAAGGACGAAGATGACAACCTGCTACTATTCAAACGACAGACCTGATCGCGCCGACGATCAGCTTCACGCCGACAAGCAGCAGAAAAACCGCGAACACGCGCTTCAGCCGCGACCTGGATACACGATGCGCCAATGCCGCGCCGCGTGGCGCCATCGACACGCTGGCGACGATCACGGCAAAAAAAGCCGGCCAGTAAACATAGCCTGTGGCGCCGGCAGGCAAACCCGCCGCGCCCCGTCCGGACAAGGTGTAAGTCACCGCGCCGGCGAACGCGATCGGCAGGCCGAGCGCGCTGGAGGTAGCCACCGCGCGCGCCATCTCCAAGCCTCGGCCACTGAGCCAGGGTACTGACAGCGAACCACCGCCTATCCCGACCAGACTGGAGACAGCGCCGATGCCCATGCCACCACCAAGATAGGTGGAACGGCTGGCCCGCCGGTAGACCGTCTTCACCACTTGCCCGCGTAACAGACGCCAGACGACGAACAGCGCGAACAGGCCAAAGCCGAACTGTAGCCAGCGGCCATCGACGCGATCGGCAAACAGCCCACCAACGACACTGCCGAGCACCAGCCCAGGCAGCATGCGCCCGACCGTCGGCCAATCCACCGCGTCATGCCGCATATGCGCGATCACCGAGGACGCCCCGGTCGGGACGATCGTCGCCAGCGAGGTGCCGATCGCCAGATGGGTGGCCACCGAGGCATCGAAACCGAGCAACGTGAAGGCCATCAGCAGGCCGGGAACGACAATCAGGCCACCGCCCACCCCGAGCAACCCCGCAAGCAGACCCGCCAGCAAGCCACAGGCGAGATACAGACTCAGCGCTGTGAGCACGACTTGCGCGATGATTCAGGAAGCCAGTCGGCCACGCACCCAGTCGGGCACGCTGGCCAGCGCGCCGGGCAAGGCATCTGGCCGGTTGCCGCCAGCCTGCGCCATGTCCGGCCGGCCGCCACCCTTGCCGCCGACCTGCTCGGCGACCGATTTCACCAGATCACCGGCGCGTACCTTGGTGGTCAGATCCTTGGTCACGCCGGCCACCAGGCTGACCTTGCCGTCGTTGGCCGCGCCGAGCACGATGATCGCGCTACCGAGCTTGTCCTTCAGCCGGTCCAGCGTCTCGCGCAATGCCTTGACGTCGACGCCATCCAACTGCGCGGCAAGCACTCGCGCGCCGTCGATCTCGACCGCCTGGGATGCCAGATCGCCGCCAGCGGCAGTGGCGAGCTTGGCTTTCAACTGGTCCAGCTCCTTCTCCAGGCGCCGGCCACGTTCGACCAGTTGTACAACCTTACCCTCCAGTTCGTCGCGCCCAGCCTTGACCACGCCCGCGATGCGCGCCAGACGCGCTTCCTCTGCCTCGATCCAGCACACTGCCGCGTCGCCGGTGATCGCCTCGATGCGCCGCACGCCAGAGGCGATACCCGATTCTTGGACGATCTTAAACAAACCAATGTCGCCAACCGCCTTGACATGCGTGCCGCCACACAGCTCGACGGAGAAATCACCCATGCGCAACACGCGCACCTGAGCGGCGTATTTCTCGCCGAACAGCGCCATCGCGCCACTCGCCTTGGCATCTTCCAGCGACATCAAACGGGTCTCGACGGCATGATTGCGGCGGATCTCA
>JALSSX010000318.1 GCA_026984055.1 Sedimenticola sp.
CTCCCTGGTGGTGGTGCGCCGCGAGGTGGTCAGAACACCGTTCGGTTCGCCATCGGCGCCGATCATGCACGGCGTATTCGAAGGTCGTGAGATCGCCTTTCTGCCGCGTCATGGCAGTGGCCACACGATTCCCCCACACAAGGTCAATTATCGCGCCAACCTGTATGCGCTGAAGCAGGTTGGCGTCGAATATGTCGTCGGCATGGCCGCGGTCGGCGGCATCACCGAGCGCATGCGGCCACGGCATTTGGTGTGTCCGGATCAGATCATCGATTACACCTGGGGGCGGGCGAATACCTATTACGAATCCGATCTGTCGGAGGTGGTGCATATCGACTTCACCGAGCCGTATTGCCAGCTATTGCGCCAAGCGCTGTTAGACGCGGCGGCCGAGGCCGATGTCGCTATGCTGGATGGCGCGACCTACGCCGCGATGCAAGGGCCGCGTCTGGAAACTGCCGCCGAGATCAACCGCCTGGAGCGCGACGGCTGCGATCTGGTCGGCATGACCGGCATGCCCGAGGCCGCGCTGGCCCGCGAGCTGGATATCTGTTATGCGCATTGCGCGATCGTCGTCAACCATGCCGCTGGTCGCGGCGACGGGCCGATTACGATGGACGAAATCCAGATGCATCTGGATGCCGGCATGCATGACGCGCGCGCGATGTTGGCGAAGCTGGATATCTGAGGAATGTCTTGACGGCGTGTCAAAAACGCGGGTTTTCGGCACGTCGTCAACCGATTTCCCGATTCATTTGGCGGGTATTCCCGAGCGCAACATGGTACGAAGTGGCTATCACCAATGGTGGCGCGTCCTTGCGTCAATGACAACCCCTCCGGAGGCATACCATGCGACGCCGAGTCTTTAGTTCTTTTCACCGCATCGAATCCATCGGCGACATCCTGGTCGAGAGTTTTCATCTGATCGGTCTGTTCCTGATCGGCGCGGCGATCGTTTGGGCGACCATCGACGAGATTCGGGTCATCGTTGAACACAGCGGTCCGCGGATCAAGGACATCCTGCTATTGTTCATCTATTTGGAACTCGGCGCGATGGTCGGCATCTATTTCAAGACCAAGCGCCTGCCGGTGCGTTTCCTGATCTATATCGCAATCACCGCGCTGACCCGTCTGTTGGCCATCGATGTCAAGACCATGCCAGACGAACGCATCCTGGACATCACCCTGGCCATCCTGATGCTGACCGCCGCGGTGGTTATGCTGAAGTTCGGTAACAGCCGGTTCTTGCAATCCGATGACGATGATGAAGAAGATTGACGCATGAGCAAGCCCCGATCGACACGACCCGCATGAGTATACCGAAGAAGATCGCGGCGCGGGCCGCCGAGCTGCGCGAACAACTGCATCGCCATGCCTACCAATACTATGTGCTCGACGATCCACTGATTCCGGATGCCGAATACGATCGCATGATGCGCGAGTTACAGGCGCTGGAGGCGGAATACCCCGCGCTGCGCACACCGGATTCACCGACCCAGCGCGTTGGTGGCGAGTCGCTGGACGCCTTCGAGCAGGTCATCCATCGGGTGCCCATGCTGTCGCTGGACAATGCGCTGGATGAGGAGGAATTCCGCCATTTCGACCGGCGCGTGCGCGAGCGCTTGAAGTACGATGGCCCGATCGACTACACGGCGGAACCCAAATTGGATGGCCTGGCGATCAATCTACGCTATCAGGACGGCGTGTTGGTTCAGGCCGGCACGCGCGGCGATGGCGTGCATGGCGAGAATGTCACCGCCAATGTACGCACCATCGCGGCGATTCCGCTGCGTCTGTTCGGCGAGGGTTATCCCGATTTACTGGAAGTGCGCGGTGAGATCTTCATGCCAAGACAGGGCTTTGAGGCGCTGAACGAGCGCGTCCTGAAGGCGGGCGGCAAGCCGTTCGCCAACCCACGCAACGCGGCGGCTGGCTCGTTGCGCCAGCTCGACCCGAAGATCACCGCGCGGCGCCCACTGTCATTCTATGCTTACGGCTGGGGCGAGATGTCGGTCGAGCGCCTGGCCGATGGCTATCGTGATTCGTTGCGGCATCTTGCCAGCTGGGGCGTGCCGGTATCGTCGGAGATGCGCGCAGTACCCGGCGTCGATGCCTGTCTCGCCTATTTTGCCGATATCGGCGCGCGCCGCGGTGCCCTGCCATACGAGATAGACGGCGTGGTGGTGAAGGTCGATTCGCTGGACGAGCAGGAACGGCTCGGCTTCGTATCGCGCGCGCCGCGTTGGGCGATTGCGTGGAAATTCCCGCCACGGGAAGAACTGACCATCGTCGAGGCGGTCGAATTCCAGGTCGGGCGCACCGGCGCGGTGACCCCGGTGGCGCGGCTGAAGCCGGTGGAGGTCGGCGGCGTGACCGTCAGCAACGCCACCTTGCACAACATCGGCGAGGTATGGCGCAAGGACGTGCGTGCCGGCGATACCGTGTTCGTGCGCCGCGCGGGCGATGTCATCCCGGAGATCGTGCGCGTCGTGCTGGACAGGCGGCCACCGGATGCCCGGCCGGTCGAGTTGCCCAGGTATTGTCCGGTATGTGGTTCCGATGTCATCCTGCCGGAGGGCGAGGCCATCGCGCGTTGCACCGGTGGTCTCTACTGTCCGGCGCAACGCAAGGAAGCGCTGATCCATTTCGCTTCGCGTAAGGCGATGGATATCGATGGTCTCGGCGAGAAGCTCGTCGATCAACTGGTCGAGAAGGGATTGGCGCGCAACCCAGCGGATCTGTATCGCTTGACGCTGGAACAGCTCATCGGGCTGGAACGCATGGGCGGGAAGTCCGCACGCAACCTGCTCGCGGCGTTGGAGAGAAGCAAGTCGACCACCCTGGAAAGGTTTCTTTACGCGCTGGGCATACGCGAGGTTGGCGAGGCCACGGCAAAGGGGCTGGCGCGCCGCTTCGGTTCGCTGGAGGCGATCGAACAGGCCGATGAGGAAGCCCTGCAACAGACGCCGGACATCGGCCCGATCGTCGCTGCGCATATCGCCGGGTTCTTTCGTCAGCAACACAATCGCGAGATCATCCAACGGCTCACCGATGAGGCTGGCATCCATTGGCCCGATGTCGAAAAGCCCGATGCCGACAACCTGCCATTGGTGGGCAAGACCTTCGTCATCACCGGCAAGCTCAGTCAGCCGCGCGATCACTTCAAGACGCTCCTGGAAGCTGCTGGCGCCAAGGTCAGCGGCAGTGTATCGAAGAAAACCGATTACTTGCTGGCCGGCGAGGATGCCGGATCCAAGCTTGTCAAGGCGCAAACCCTGGGCGTCACCATCATCAGCGAAGCGGAATTGCCGGCCTTGCTCGGCGATCGATAAAGGAAGCCATCCATGAAAAGAGTTGTTTTTATTGTCATCGCACTGTTCATCAGTGTCGCCATCCCCGTCCAGGCGAAGCAGTCCGTAGTCGACACGCCATTGCAAACGCCGCTGAAGAGTCCGAACGACAAACGCAAGTATGGCTATTTCGTGCTGCCCAATCGCATGCGCGTGTTGCTGGTATCCGACCCCGAGGCCAACGAGGCCGCCGCCGCGATGAACGTCGGCGTCGGCACCAGCAGCGAGCCGAACGATCGTCCTGGGCTGGCGCATTTTCTCGAACACATGCTGTTCATGGGTACCAAGAAGTATCCCGGCGTCGAGGATTACGGCCGCTTCATCAGCGACAACGGTGGGCAGACCAATGCCTTCACCGCATCCAATCGCACCACCTATTTCTTCTCGGTGAAGCCCGACAAACTGGAACCAGCGCTGGATCGTTTCGCCCAGTTCTTCATCGCGCCCTTGTTCGACAAGGATTATGTGGAGCGTGAGAAGCACGCGGTGAATTCCGAGTATCAGTTGAAGCTTAAGGACGATACGCGACGCATCGATGCCGCAACCAAGCAAGGTTATAACCCAAGGAGTCCCTACGCCCGCTTCGGCGTCGGCAACCTGGCCACGCTGGCTGACCGTCCGGGCGACAAGGTGCGCGATGACCTGCTGGCTTTCTATCGCAAACACTACTCGGCAAACATCATGGGGCTGGTGATTATCGGGCGTGAAAGCCTTACGGATTTGCGTCGCCTGGCCGAGGAAAAATTCTCCGCTGTCGTGGACCGCGATGCGCGGCGCTATCGGCCGACCAACGATGAGCTGATGATGCCGTTCTACCTGTTGCCCAGCGAGGTCGATGTCGTGCCACTGAAGGATATGCACCAGCTCAGCATCGTTTTCCCGCTGCCATCGCCGAAGGCCGACTATCCCGTGCTGCCGCTGTATTATCTCAGCAACCTGATCGGTGACGAGGGCGAGGGCAGCCTGTATGCCGCGCTGCATGACAAGGGATGGGTGACCATGCTGTCGGCTGGCGGCTACGCCAACGACGATGTACAGGGCCAGTTCCAGATTGGCATGGAGTTGACCCCAGAGGGCATGCAACACCGCGAGGAGATCCAGAAGGCGCTGTTCGACACCATCGGCTTGTTGAAGTCGGATGGTGTCAGCGCGTGGCGCTACAAGGAGCAGCAACAGCTTGCCGCGCTGGATTTCCGCTTTGCCGAGAAGCAACCGCCATTCAACTATGCGCCGGCGCTGGCTGGTCGCCTGCTCGACTATCCGATGCACGATGTATTGCGCGGGGGACGTGTGCTTGAGCGTTATGACGCAGCCACGATCCGCAAGTATCTCGGCTATCTGCGACCAGACTATTCCTTCAAGGTCGTCGTCGACAAACAGCTCAAGACCAACAAGATGGAGCCTTACTACCAAGTACCCTATGCCGTGCAACAGCCGCCATTCGAATATCCGAAGCAGCCCCCGCGCTTCGTCGCCGTCGACAAACTGCACCTGCCGGCGCCGAATCCCTTCGTGCCCGAGCATCCCCAACTGAAACCGGTCGCAAAGGCACGGCCGGTACCTCAGGCACTGGAACGGCGTGAAGGGCTTGCCATCTGGCATCAACAGGACGATAGCTTCGGCGTACCCCGCGCGACCGTCGAGGTCAAGCTGGAAACCCCGCTCGCGAGCGACACTGCCGAGCACGCCGTCGAGATGACCCTGTTGACCCGTCTGGTCGAGGACGAACTCAACGCCCTGACCTACCCGGCGCAACTTGCTGGCTTGACCTTCGATCTTTCTCCGACCCGGGATGGTCTTGAGATCAGCGTCTACGGCTACGATGAAAAGCTGCCGGTATTGTTCGACAAGGTGCTTGCCGTGTTGCGTCGTCCCAAGTTAGCCCAAGACCGCTTCGCCGTGCAAAAGGCACGCCTGCGGCGAGAATTGGAGAACCGCCGCCACGATCGCGCTTATCTCCAGGTATTCCGAGCGCTGGCGCGCAAGCTGGTGCGACCCTCGTGGTCACCAGAACAACGGCTGGCCGCCTTGCAACACACCTCGCGAACCACGTTAGCCGACTACGCCGGCAAACTGTTCGACACCGTCGAGGTCAGCCTGCTGGCGCATGGCAACCTGACCGAAGACGAAGCCCGGCAACTGGCCCGGCGCCTGCAAAACGGCCTGTTGGCAAAGGCCCGCCTGAGCGACATACCCGATCCGAAAGTGACCGCCATCAACCCCGGCAACGTGCTCGACGTACCATACCCGGTTGATCATCCCGACTCGGTGGTTGTCGAAGCCGACCTCGGCAACCAGGCCGACCCGGCCGCGCACGCGCGCTGGAAACTGCTCGCGCAGCTGATCAAGCAACCCTTCTACACACAACTGCGTACCGAACAACAGCTCGGCTACGTCGTCCAGGCGCAGGCCATCGACCTCGAAACCCATCCCGGCCTGCTGTTTCTCGCGCAATCATCCAAGGTTTCGGTGGATGAACTGAAAAAACGCATCGCCACCTTTCAGAAAGACTTCCTGCCAACGCTGGAGAAACTCAGCGACGCCGATTTCGACAGCAACAAGGCCGGTCTGATCACGACCCTGATGCAGAAGGACGAAACCCTGGGCGCCCGTAGCCAGCGCTACTTCGATGACCTGAACAACAAGCGCTTCAGCTTCGCGTTCAAGAAACGCGTCGCCGCCGAAGTCGCCAAGCTGAAACGTGGCGATATCATCGACTTCTATCGTAACCATGTACTGAATGGCTACCGGCGCGCCGTCGCCTGGTCGGCGGGCACGCGGTTCGGCGGGGGAGAAAGCGACTAACAGGCTGTTGAAAAAGTCCTTCCATGGACTTTGAAAACGACGGTACATCCCTGTACCGCATACAGACCGCTGAAAAATGCCATTTTTCAACGGCCTGCTGGCCCGGATTTCTCACCGGGTCGCGTAGCGAGGCCGCATTGGGTGGTCGCAGTAGTGAACGGGTGAGAAATCCGGGCTAGTTGTCAAGACGAGCGCACGAACAATCAGCTCGGGGCGACGTATTCTTGCCCCGGTCCTTTCCGCCCCGCAGCCGGGCATGGGTAACTTTCATGACAGCGGGTTTTGCTTCCATCATGATGGTTAGGGAATCCCTATCGCCTCGATAGGGTATTTCACTTGGACAGATAAGCCTCCACTTCTATATTTGGATTAAGTCTAATTACAACGGGATTAACGACGGAACCGGAAAATGCGATTTCCTGGCTCCTTCATTCCGTTGAAAATGCCATTTTTCAACGGCCTGTTAATCAACCAAAGAAGGAGGAAGCGACATGAAGCTATTCATGTTAACCGGATCCGCGCTGGCGATACTGTTGTCGCAGACCGTTCGCGCAGAACCACTAGCCCGGATTTCTCACCGGCCTTTTACTGCGGCGGCCCAATGGCACGCCCTGACTGGCGTTCGCTCGGTCGGGATGCTCGACGTAGTGTCGGCTACGCCTGCGCGGCCCTCGGTCGCGAACGTCAGCCATGCCGCACCCTTGAACTACCTCGCGACGAACGCCGGTGAGAAATCCTGGCTAGGCCTGCCGCCCGTGCCCATCCCGGCAAACAACCCGCAGACCCCGGAGAAGATCGAACTGGGTGATCGCCTGTTTCATGACGCGCGTTTGAGCGCCGATGGCAAAGTCAGTTGCTCGACCTGTCACGACGCGAAGAAAGCGTTTACCGATCACAAGCCGGTATCCACCGGTTTTCGCAATCTGAACGGCACGCGGAACGCGCCGACGGTGCTGAACAGCGCCTATATGAAGACCCTGTTCTGGGATGGTCGCGAACCGGATCTGGAAGGGCAATCGATGCAGCCCCCGATCAATCCGGTCGAGGGCGGGCTGGCGGACCATCAACCGTTATTGGCGGTCATCCGCGCCGATGAGACATACCCGACGGCGTTCAAAAAGGTATTCGGGGTATCCACGCAAGACATTCGGATGGAACAAGTCGCGAAGGCCATCGCCAGCTTCGAACGTACCCTGGTGAGTGGCGACAGTCCGTTCGACCGGTGGCGCTATGGCGGCCAGACATATGCGCTGAGCAAGGCGCAGCAGCGTGGTTTTAAGGTCTTCGTTGGCAACGGGCGTTGCGTCTCCTGCCATCGCATCGAGCAGACCCAGGCATTGTTCATGGACAACCGCTTCCATAATATCGGCATCGGCTTCAAGAAGATTCGCGGGCGTGAGTTCACGGTGGCCGAGGCTTTCATCAAGGCCAAGCACGCTGGTGCGGATGTCGATAAGACGGTACTGATGGAAAAAGACGCCTCCGAACTCGGCCGTTTCGCAGTCACCGAGGGTTTAAACGAGGTAGGAACCTTCAAGACCCCGACGCTACGCAATATCGCGCTGACCCAGCCCTACATGCATGATGGCAGTCTGAAGACGCTGGCTGACACCGTCGAGTTCTACAACAACGGCGGGCGCCTGAAGGAAGACGATCCGGTGTCGCCGTTCCTCAGTGGCGGAATCCGTCCCTTAAATCTCAGCGATCAGGAGAAGCAGGATTTGGTCGAGTTCCTGAGATCCCTGTCCAGCCCCGAGATCGCCAAGGCCACCGGCGAATAGGAGAAAACATCATGTCCAAATACTCAAGACGCGATTTTCTGAGGAAAGCCAGCGTGCTCGCGGCGGCGGGAACCCTGCCGATCAGCTTGGTCGAAGTGGCCTTTGGCGAGAGCCACCCGAAGAACTTCACCTTCGCCTTTATCTCCGATTCACATATCACCCAGACCAAGGGCAACAACTTTGTCGAAAACTGGGATCGAGGGCTGAGGCGCTCGGTCGCCGAATGTAATCTGCTCGATCCGCGGCCGGATTTCATCATCTACGGCGGTGACATCGCCCAACTTGGCAAGCCCGAGGAGATCGATCACGGACTGGATATTCTCGCCGGCCTGCGCGGCGATGTGCGCTATGTCATGGGCGAACACGATTACTACCTCGATCTCGGCAGCCATTGGCGCAAGCGATTGGGTCCGGAACGTTACAGTTTTGACCACAAGGATGTGCATTTCGTCGTACTGAACAGCATCCTGACGTATCCGGAATGGACCCACAAGCAATGGGATGGCGGCATGCAACGCATGTTGCAGATGGCGCGGCTGGACAATCCGCATGGCTCACCCTTCATGGTCGGAGACGAACAGCGGCAATGGCTGCAAGCCGATCTGGCCAAGATTGACAAGGCCACGCCGGTGGTGGTGTTCTCACATTCGCCAATTCAGAAGATCTACAAGGGCTGGAACTTCTGGACGGATGATGCCGAACAGGTACAGGCGCTGCTGAAACCGTTCGACAAGGCGACCGTGATCTACGGCCACGTACACCAGATCCAGTACAACCAGATCGACAACATCAGTTTTCACGCGGTGATGGCGACCGCCTGGCCCTGGCCCTATCCATCGACCTACAAGCAGGCGGAGAGCCACCTCGCCAAGCTGACGGTGCCGATGAATCGGGCCGACCCGTTCTTCGAGCGTGACGCCACCGGTTGGCAGTTCATCGACATGCACAGCGGTAACGTCGATTTGCGCTACGTGCTGCCGGGAAACACCAGCCGCCGCGTGGCATTTGACGAAGAGGCCGGGCGGCCGATGGATACCCGTTACCAGGGCGCCATGGCACGGATTCCACCGCGGAACCACTATTGAGGATGAGAATATGAAACACAGACTGTTAGCGATCCCGTTGCTGCTGGCCGGGCTGAACTTGTCGTTGTCGGCATTGGCCGACGAGTTCAACGCCGACGACCTGAAGCGTTGGCAAGCCGGCTTCATGTCAACGGTGAAGAGCGGAGAGAAGCTGTTTCATGGCGGGATAAATAACCCGAACACGATGTCCTGCGATCAATGTCATCCGAATGCCGCGAACACCCATCCCGAGACCTATCCAAAGTTCCAGCAACAACTGGGTAAGGTCGCGGTGCTCGGAGAGATGATCAACTGGTGTATCCGCAATCCGCTGAAGGGCAAGCCGCTGGCGCTGGATTCCGATGACATGGCCGCCTTGCAGGCATATATCACCTGGGAACGACGCGGCGTGGCGTTGGCGCCAGGCAAGCACTGAACACCCGGAGGCTTGTGGCAAGACAGCCGGGCGGCTGGCTACCGCTTGGCCGATTCGCTATAGCGAATGACGATGTCGATGCCTTCGATATGCGCGTTGCGCGGCAGTTTCGGGATGCCGGTGACCGACAGCTTGTTGCTGTCGAGGTCGGTCAGTTCCCCGGTGGCGGTGTTGAACAGATGTTGGTGCGGTTGCAGGTTGGAATCGAAATACTTGGCATTATCATCAATCACGACCTCGTTCAGCAGGCCCCGCGTGGAGAACAGGCGCAGGGTATTGTAGACCGTCGCCCGGGAAACCTGGACATTACGCGCCCGCGCCATGTCATAGAGCGCATCCGCTGTCAGGTGCTGGGGCCGGGAGAGGATCAACCGCCCCAGCGCGACACGTTGACGCGTCGGCGAGATGCCATGCGATTTCAGCGTTGCCGTGACTTCTCGCGTGCTACTGGGGTAGGGCATGTTTCATGCTATCGAGGTATCCAATGTATAGCCGTTCAAATCTGAATCGGTTGAATTGAGGCGCTGTCATTTTCAATGGCCTGTGTGCGGTACAGGGAGGTACCGCCATTTTCGATGACGGCAAGTCATTGAAAATAAAGGAGCCGGGAGATCGCATTTTCCGGTTCCTTAGTTGAAAAAGTCCATGGAAGGACTGTTTCAACAGCCTGCTAAAGCGAAAAAAAACGCGTGTCTTCGCTTTCGTCGAAACGGCGCTTGGAGCGTCTCCTTCAATATGTACTCGAAGCGATTCTAGGTGCCTGGCCGGAAGGAAGCAAGCCGAGACCGCCGCATGGCGTCCGTGCATCGATTGTGACCCAGAAACCGGTCTGCTAGGATGGACGGCCAAGCCCTGAATACGACGAAGCCTGAATGATAAAAGTGCTATTGGTCGATGACCACGACCTGGTGAGAACCGGGATCCGAAGTATTCTGGAAGGTACGCCGGATATCTCTGTCATTGGTGAAGCCTCCAGCGGGGAGCAGGCGGTGGAAATGGTGCGCCGCTCGCCGCCGGATATCGTACTGATGGATGTGAACATGCCGGGTATCGGCGGCCTGGAGGCGACGCGCAAGATTCTGCGCATCGCCGAACATGTCAAGGTCATTGCGCTGACGATACACGCCGAACAACCGTTTCCCGAGCAACTTCACGAGGCCGGCGCGGCAGGCTACCTGACAAAAGGTTGCGGCGCCGACGAGATGTGCCATGCGATCCGCACGGTGCATGCCGGCAAGCCCTATATCGAACGTGAAGTGGCGCAGAGCATGATGCTCGAAAATCTGAACAAAAAGAACAAGGAAGAGGAATCACCGTTCGAGCGCCTGTCCAATCGTGAGATGCAGGTGATGTTGATGATCACCAAGGGCATCAACAGCCAGGAGATCTCGGACGCCTTGTGTCTCAGCCCCAAAACGGTATCCACCTATCGACATCGGCTGTTCGAGAAGCTTGATGTGCGCAACGACGTGGAGCTTACCCATCTGGCGATTCGCCACGGGGTGCTCGGCGACGCCAAGATTTGACTACCTTCGATCCAGGCTGTCGGCGTTGCCAGCGGCTCGCGGACTTCCTCGACGAGGTCGCCACGCGACATCCCGATTACCATTGCCGGCCGGTGCCGCCATTCGGTGCGCAACGCTCCAGGCTGTTGATCGTCGGGTTGGCGCCTGGGCTGCATGGCGCCAATCGCAGCGGTCGACCCTTCACCGGCGACCATGCCGGCATCCTGTTGTATCGGACCTTGTATGATCATGGCTTCGCCAGTGCGCCGGTTTCCGAAGCGCTGGATGATGGCTTGGCGCTGCGCGACTGTCGTATCACCAACGCAGTGAAATGTCTGCCACCGCAAAACAAGCCGGTAGCCGCCGAGATCAACAACTGCAACGCCTTTCTGCGCGCCGAGCTGGAATTCCTGCCCGCCAGGGCCGTGGTGTTGGCGCTGGGTTTAATTGCGCACAAGGCGGTGATCAGCGCATTTGACCTGCGCCAGGCGGCGCACAAATTCGGCCACGCGCGGGAACACCCACTGCCCGGTGAGCGCCTCCTGCTCGACTCCTACCATTGCAGTCGCTACAACACACAGACCCGGCGACTCACCGGGCCGATGTTCCAGCAAGTCTTCGCGCGCGCCCGGGAACTGATCGACACGTAATGAACGAAGCCAGCTCCGACGCCGCGTTCGACTCGGCTGCCTTCCTGAGGACACTTACCAGCCGGCCGGGCGTGTATCGCATGCTCGATGCCGAGGGAGGTGTGCTTTATGTTGGCAAGGCGAAGGATCTGAAACGTCGCGTATCCAGCTATTTCACCCGCTCGCTGAACCGGCGCATCCAGCGCATGGTCGTCCAGATCCGCGCCATCGAGGTCACGGTGACACACACAGAGGCCGAGGCGCTCTTGCTCGAAGCCAACCTGATCAAGTCATTGAAGCCACGTTACAATGTCTTGCTGCGCGACGACAAGAGCTATCCGTTCATCTACCTGTCCAGCAATGACGCCTATCCGCGCGTGTCACTGTATCGCGGCGCGCGCAAACAACCAGGGCGTTACTTCGGACCCTATCCGAACGTGCGTTCAGTGCGTGAAACCCTGCATATCCTGCAAAAGCTGTTTCACGTGCGTCAGTGCGAGGACAGCGTGTTCCGCAATCGCTCGCGGCCCTGCCTGCAATACCAGATCAAGCGCTGTTCCGGTCCGTGCGTGAACATGATCTCTCCCGAGGACTACGCTCGAGACGTCGAGGACACGATGCGCTTTCTCGATGGCAAGACGACCTACATCATCGACGATCTGGTGACACGCATGGAAGCTGCGTCCACGGCATTGGCGTTCGAACAGGCGGCACGTTTCCGCGACCAGATCGCCGCCTTGCGGCGCGTGCAGGAAAAACAGTATGTCAGCGGCGAGCGCGGCGATATGGACATCATCGCCTGCCATCTGACGCGGGGCAGCGCCTGTGTGCAGGTATTCTTCCTGCGCAACGGACGTAATCTGGGTAACAAGGGCTTCTATCCGAAGCTGCCCGGAGACGTCAGCGAGGACGAAGTGCTGGCCGCATTCATCAGCCAATTCTATGCTGACAAGCAGATTCCGCCGGAGCTGCTGGTATCGCATGATATGCAGCAAAAGGTGCTACTCCAGACCGCCTTGAGCCAGCAGGCCGGGCACAAGGTGCGCATCAGCCATCGGTTGCGCGGGCAGCGGCGTCACTGGCTACGCATGGCCGAACACAACGCGCGACTGGCTCTGGACGCGCGACTTGCCAGCCGCGCCGGCATGCGCGCGCGTCTGGAGGATCTGCACAAGGCATTGGGGCTGGATGACCCGCCCGCGCGCATGGAATGCTTCGATATCAGTCATACCGCCGGCGAGCTGACCGTGGCATCCTGCGTGGTGTTCAACCCGGAAGGCCCGCTGAAATCCGACTATCGCCGCTTCAACATCGAGGGCATCACGCCGGGCGACGATTACGCGGCGATGCAACAGGCATTGCAACGGCGTTATTCACGCATTCAAAAAGAGGAGGGCGTATTGCCCGACGTGCTGTTCATCGATGGCGGCAAGGGGCAACTCGGCATCGCCCGCGAGGTCATGGAAGAGCTGGGTATCCACGAGGTGATGCTGGTCGGCGTCGCCAAGGGGCCAGACCGCAAGCCCGGCATGGAGCAATTATTCATCAACGACGATGCCAAGCCATTGCTGTTGCCCGGCAACTCGCCGGCATTGCACCTGATCCAGCAGATCCGTGACGAGGCGCATCGTTTCGCCATCACCGGCCACCGTCAGCGCCGCGCGAAACGTCAGCGCGGCTCGACGCTGGAAGACATTCCCGGCATCGGACCAAAGCGTCGCCGCCAGCTGCTGAACCAATTTGGCGGGCTGGCCGAACTGTCCAAGGCCGGGGTTGGCGACATCGCGCGGGTGGAAGGCATCTCGTGGAAACTGGCGGAACAGATCTACGCGCGTTTCCATGGCGGCGCCTGACGCGGAGCCATTGGAAGATCTGGTAATATAGTGATGAATTCAAACTGACCGGACATTCTGTTGAACATCCCCAACCGCCTCACCATCCTGCGCATTCTGCTCGTGCCGGTTATCGTCGTGGTGTTCTATCTACCCGTATCCTGGTCCAGTCAGTTGTCGGCGCTGGTGTTCATGCTGGCGGCGGCGACCGATTGGCTAGATGGTTACCTAGCGCGTCGCTGGCGACAGACCTCGCCGTTCGGCGCCTTTCTCGACCCGGTGGCCGACAAGATCATGGTCGCCATCGCGCTGATCCTGCTGCTACAGGCCGACCCGGTCATCTGGCTGACTCTGCCGATCATCATCATCATCGGGCGCGAGATCACCATCTCGGCGTTGCGCGAATGGATGGCGGAACTGGGTTCGCGCACGACC
Source organism: Sedimenticola sp. (assembly GCA_026984055.1). Taxonomy (GTDB): domain Bacteria; phylum Pseudomonadota; class Gammaproteobacteria; order Chromatiales; family Chromatiaceae; genus JALSSX01. Next base: position 13,838 of record JALSSX010000318.1, read on the forward strand.
GTCGCGGTGTCTTATATTGGCAAGCTGAAAACCGCCGCGCAGATGGGCTCGATCGTTGCCATGCTGTACCGTGACGACCTGTTTGGCCTGCCGGTGTATCGTATCGGCGTCTTCCTGTTATATATCGCCGCCGTGCTCACATTGTGGTCGATGCTCGTCTACCTGAAAGCTGCGCGACCGATGTTATCGCCAGGCAAGCCTTCCGTGACACCGGAAGATTCTGGCGAAAGCCACATTTAAGCTTGACAGGAACATCAGGAAAGCTAAAATACGCTCCGTCATCAACGCGGGAATAGCTCAGTTGGTAGAGCACAACCTTGCCAAGGTTGGGGTCGCGAGTTCGAATCTCGTTTCCCGCTCCAAATTCAAAAGCCTCGGCTCAACCGGGGCTTTTTCGTTTGCCACGCATGATACCCCATCATGTGTTGGGTCCACTTATGGCTGAGTGGCAGAGTGGTTATGCAGCGGCCTGCAAAGCCGTGTACCTCGGTTCGATTCCGGGCTCAGCCTCCAATCTTTCATTCCCTCATGGCTTGTCATGCCACTCCTGGTGGCGTGGCTGATCGTTGTGGGGGAGTGGCTTGGAGCGCCTCGCAGCCTTGCCAGGAACGCAATGGCACGCGCGCCAAACGCGGACATGCGACCGGCCATGAGCATGCTTCGAGTGATGACGGCCGGTCATCGAACGGGTTGGTTCTTCCTCAGACAGACGGGCGCGCGCCCACCGAGCGCCAGTAGAGTATCAGCGCGAGACCAAAAAACATGCCGCCAAGATGGGCAAAGTGCGCGATACCAGCCTGGGTTCCGGTGACGCCCGCCCATAGCTCGAAAAGACCAAAGAAGAGCACCAGCCACTTCGCCTTCACGGCGACTGGCGGAAAAATCAGCAACAGGCGGGCTTCCGGGTAGGTCATGCCAAAAGCCAGTAATATCCCGAACACGCCGCCTGACGCGCCAATCGTCGGGTAGATCTCACCGCTAAGGCCGGCTACCAGCAACTGCGTCAGGCCGGCGCCGATCACGCAGACGAAATAGAACAGGGCGAAACGTTGTGATCCCCAAGCAGCCTCCATCGGCGAGCCGAACATCCACAAGGCGTACATATTGAACAGAATATGCATTGCGCTGCCATGCAAAAAAGCATAAGTGACCAGTTGCCACGGATGGAATAGAGAGACTGTCGAGAAAACCCCCACGGCATGCGCCTGCAAGGGCCACAGAGCCAGCGCATCGAACACCCTCTCGCCAAGCAACAACTCGATGAGATACATCAGGCCGTTCGTAACCAACAGGATGGTGATCACCGTTGATGGACGTTGAATAGCGGAAAAAGCGGCCATGTGGTTACACCGAGTAAAACGAATAGAAAAAAAGCCAAGCGAGCATTCGGGATGAGGGGCGGACTCTAGCAGGATGTTGAAAAAGTCCTTCCATGGACTTTTTCAACTCCGGAACCGGAAAATGCGATTTCCCGGTTCCCTAATTTTCAATGACTTGCAGTCATCGCATCGAAAATGGCGGTACATCCCTGTACCGCACACAGACCATTGAAAAATGCCATTTTTCAACATCCTGCTAGGAGTCTGTCGGGTTTAGGATTAATCTACTGCGCTTTCCCACCATGCTCGCGACGATCACCTAAACCCGACAGACCCCTAGGTCAGATCCTTATGGCTGCCGTTACAGAACGGCGGTGTCTTCGTGCGCTTGCATTGGCATAGCGCGTATTTCTTCTCTTCCTCGACACTGAATTCGAGTGGCGAAAATTCCGTGCCGGCATGCGAACCGTTACAGAAGGGCTGATCCTTGGAACGCCCGCAGGCACACCAGTAGTAACGGATTCCCGGTTTCAACGAAACGGCTTTCGGCGCTTTCGCGGCGATGACTGGCTCGGACATGGGGTCTTCTCTCCTTAAGGGTATGTCAACCATCATGGATATGCGGTTACCGGGCAAGTATAGCGGGCCGCATTCACGATTGCCCGGGTTTGATTCGTCGCTCTCGATGGGATACGGCTACCAAGGTCGCAAGATAATAGTGGATTTTAGCGTGGTATCTTGTCCCGACAGGTTACCAAGAACCTGTCGGGACGACGATCGATAATCGATCAATCCGCCTCGGGCAATGCCAATGGCGCCTTGAACTTCAGGATGTGTCGATGCCCTTGGGCGCATTCGATATCCATGCTGTGAATGCCATTGTCGTCTTCGTTGACATAGACCTTCCGTGGTTTGCGCACGGTATGTTGCAATACATCCCCGGCATCGACGATCACCATATCGTCCTTCGGATCGTAGCTGATACCGGCCAGTGGCATCCATTCCGCTTCCACTTGATCGCCGACATCCAGGCCAGCAACCTCAATCTCGACCTGTTCCGCGCCCATCACTGCGCTGAAGTGGTTGAAGTAGTCTTTCCAGCGATCCTGTTCGATCTCACGGGTAGCCATGTTTTTTCCCTCTGAATCTAAACAGTGATTGGGAGATAGGGTTTACAGCGTTCACTTTCAAGCTTATTGAGGCTTCAGGCATCGTTTGGTAGAAATTCCTTCAGTGCCTGAAACAGCGGTGTCATGTACATATAGGCGGGGCCACCATGCATGATGACCGCCATGAAACCAGCCTCGACGATTTCGTCGCGCGTCGCGCCAGCCTTGACTGCGTTCTGCACATGAAAGGCGATGCACCATTCGCATTGCGCGGCCACCGCCAGGCCGACATTGATCAGTTCTTTCTGGCGCATGCTCAGCGCCTTGCCTTCCTCGGCCTTGTTCAGGAAACCGAGAAAGGCATTGGTCTCGGTAGGGTAGTCGGCTTGCAAGCGCTTGGTCAGTGTCATGATCTCGTCGAGTTTCTGTTGCATCTTGCTCATCGTTCTCTCCTCGTTTGCGTGAAACTACGTAGTCGATTGCCCGTGATCCGTCCGCGGGAACCCACGGGAAAGTGGGGAATGCTGGAAATACCGGGGTATTTCCAGTGTCCTACCTCGGACATCCCGCCGCCGAGCCACGGACAACTTCCATGGCAGCGGGGGAGAGCTGTCATGAAAGTTGGTCTGGACATGCTGGGTTTTGCGTGCGTTGCGTTCGGAAATCCGGACCACGGGTCGAGGCGTGATCGTTTACTTGATTGGCACACTGAGCAACTCACATTGAGCGGCATTCGCCACTGCGCTGGTGGTGGAACCCAACAGGCGCGACAGCCCTTTTCGGCCATGGGAACCGATCACGACCAGATCGACCTTCTGCGCGACTATCGCGTTCAGGATCACCGCCTTTGGCGTGCCGACGATCACTTGGCGTTTGGCATACTCTATTCCTAGACGATGCGCCAACTCCTCCAGCCGTTTCTCGGCGAAAGCAACCAGTTGCAGCTCCATCTCGGCATTCATCGGTATCACCGGATCGTAGAAATCGTCGTACACCGCCAACAGCTCAACCGCATGCAGCAACGTCAGCTTGGCATTATGCTGACGGGCCAACTGGGTCGCGCGCTTCAAGGACTGTTCGGTGTGCGGCGAGAAATCCACCGGCGCCAGGATATGTTTCCATTCCGGCGGAGCCTCGTCGTGCGTGGCGGTTGCTTCGTTTTCGTCCTCGTGGCGCAGCCAGTCCCAAGCCTGCTGAATCTCATCGTGATCGAAGTAGCGTACCTCGCCCTCGATGAACGGACGCGCCAGTACGGCCAGCCAGTGCATCCAGTCCTTGTCTCCAACGATGGCAATGCGCTCGAAATCCTTGTCATGTTCCTTGCCAAAACGGTAGTCGTCCAGCGCCGCCGCCAGTTCCCATCCATGGAAGTTCTCCAACTCCAGCAGAATGGAAACCTTGCCGACATCCTCAATCAGCGCTTCCAGCGTCGGCAGAAAACGCTGATAGTCGTCATGCGTCAACTTGCCCGTGGCGCGAAACGCAAAGATGTTGTCTTCCCATGCGGGGATCGGTTGAATCATGTGTGCATTCCTGAATCTGTCATTGAAATGAGCGCCCGGTTTACTCCATCGAAGGATCGTACCTACCCTGATGGGCAAGGCTGTTCAACCGCGCGCGCTTCAACAGCGCCTGCTGCGCGGCCGCGACATTCTCGGCCTTGCCTTGCCATGCGTGCAAAGCAGGCTGTTGCAACGCGCGGCCATAGGAGATCGTCAGTTGCCATGGTGAATTCCCGCGCATCTGGTTGATCGCGTTCAGGTTTGCGGTGGCTTCCTCTGGTCCCTGGCCGCCGGACAAGAAATTGATGCTGGGTACCGCCACTGGCACGCTGCGACGCAGCACGCGAATGGTCGCCTCAGCGACTTGCTCGGGCGTGGCGCGATCGCGATCCTTGCCGGCGACGACCATGTTCGGTTTCAGGATCATGTGTTCCAGAGAAACATGATGCTGATGCAACGCGTGGAAAACCGCGTGCAATACATGCTCGGTGACTTCCGCGCAGCGCTCGATATCGTGATCGCCATCCATCAACACCTCTGGCTCGACGATCGGTACGAAACCCATCTCCTGGCACACCGCCGCGTAGCGCGCCAGCATCTCGGCATTCGCCTTGCGGCCGAGCGGGGTAGGGTTGTGCTCGCTGATCGGATAGACCTCGCGCCATTTCGCGAAACGCGCGCCCTGTTCCTTGTATACAGCGAGGCGGTCGACCAAGCCATCCAGGCCACAGGTGATCAGGTCGCCGGACGAACCCGACAGCGGCCCCTTGCCCTTGTCGACCTTCACTCCTGGCACGATTCCCTGGGCCGCCGCGACCTCCGGTAGCGGCGTTCCTGTGTCATCCTTCTGGCCGAGCGTCTCCTCGAATAAGATCACGCCGGAGATGTACTTACCGAGGTCCGGCGTCGTCAGCAGCATGGTGCGATATGCGCGCCGGTTCTCCTCGGTATTCTCCACGCCGATCTGGGCGAAGCGCTTCGCGATCGTAGGGTGGCTCTCATCGGCGGCAAGCACCCCGCGTTCATCGTCTACCATCGCTTCGATGGTGCTTTGTCGTTCTTCTTGGATACTCATTGGATCTGTTCTCCTCGGGCGTGTTGTTGGAATGACTAAAGGGCATCTCGAAAAATGCCTTCCATTTTTCGAGATGCCCTTAAAGATGGTAGTCAGGGCGCAAGGAGACAAGGCGGAAACACGATTATTCGCCGGGAAGTTGAGTTCGATCAATCAAACGAGTCATCGCGGAATCGAACAGGAATGCTTGATCCCGATCGTTTTTTCCATATCTTCCAGCGCAACCCCGGCTGAGTAATATTTAACATAATATACATTATACGCATAATTTTGCGGGACAATTTGCGGACCAAATAGATATGCACAAATAATGTATATTATGTTAAATATTACTCAGCAGCCCATGCCCTAATGTATTCAGCACTTCCATTGCACAACCTACAATCTGATGCGCCTCATTCGCCAAGACCAATTCGTGTCTAACCGCTTGCCATGAATGCTTGCTGATCCATGCCTTCTGTATAGGCGAGTACCTTTTCGGCAAACTCCGCCATGTCATCGATATAGAAGCGCCATTCACGCCCTGCCTTTCCCGCATCAGACATGGATCGCATCCCGTTCAATAAATGGTCGCAACTCGCGGCGCAGGGCTTTATCGGTCACCAGGTCTACTGGCGCGCTGAGCAGGTCTTCGAGATAGAACTGCAAACCAACTCAGCTGAACAGCGCCGCCCTGATGCTTCGGCTGTCCTCGATCGTAATTCTTCCTGAAAGAACCGGTCAACGATCTTCGCTCCGCTGCCTTGTCAAATACTGTAGAGCTTGTCAGGCGTCTGGTTCGAGAGTGATTGAAGATATGGCAGGCAGAGACCCGGGAGACGGCAGTAAAAGCCTTTTCATCAACAGAAATATCTAAAGGCAGCGATCTGTCTGCACAAGGACCGGGAAGATCTGATGGCCTTTTACAGCTTTCCGGCTCAGCGCTGGCAAGGCATTCGGACGACCAACCCGATTGAATCGACCTTTGGGACGATCTATCACCGAACGAAACGATCCAAGGGCTGCCTGTCGTGAGATGGCATGCTGCATATGATGTTCAAGCTTGGCATGTGCGCTGAGCACAACTAGAGACGATCACGCGGTTTGGGTTACCTGGCGAAACACCAGATTTGACAATAACTCGCTGGAATCTGGGCTACACCATAGAGAAATTATATATATTATTATATTCATATATTTATAGATAAAACATAAGAATCAGTTTCATTTCTACGGGCTAGCCAGGCTGCTGGCATTGCCTGTCGCCGGGGTTTTGCAATGTGAGATCCGCATGGAAGCAAAACTGATTGCGGCCGGACTGCTTGGCGCGGTACATCGCCATGTCGGCCTTGCGGATCAAGGTGTTGAGATCCTCGCCGTCTCGCGGCGCCATGGCCACCCCGATACTGACGCCGGGGATTATCTCAACGCCGTTCAACGAGACGGGTTCGGCGATCATGCGCTTGATGCGGCAAACGGCCTTGCGCGCGCCTTCCTGGCCCTCGGTGTCGATCAGTAAGGCCATGAATTCATCGCCGCCGTAACGCGAGACTTCGGCGGATTTGTGCATTGCGACATCGGTCAGGCGTAATGCCTTGTTCAGCCTGTCGGCAATGCTGACCAGCAGGCGATCGCCGGCATCGTGGCCAAGTTGGTCGTTGACTTGCTTGAAATTATCCATGTCGATCAGCATCAATGCGGCTTGTTGATGTTTTTCCCGATTGTGTTCCAGGATGGCGTCGGCCTCCATCTGGAACCAGCGGCGGTTCGCCAGTCCGGTAAGCGGGTCGAGGTAGGCGATGGCTTCGAGACGGGACTTGGCCTCGGACAGGTCAGCGATGAGTTTCCGGTTTTCAAAGTGGCCTTCCAGTGCCTTGTGCTGACTGTCGTAGTAGGCCGTGGCGGTGATGTGCAGAATCACGCCATGGACGATCGCGATAAAGAAGAAGTGCGCGTTCAACGCACTCGATATGGCGATGGACCAATACAGTAAGGCAGTGATCATCGGCAGCATGAACAGGCGGTAGACCGGCAGATAGATGGCGTTCGCCGGCATCGCGGAGACGGGCATGCCGATGGTGACGACGAGGGTGAAGATTTTTTGCATATCGTTCATACCCGTGCTCAGTACGAGCAGGGGGTAGCTCCAGATGATGCCGGCGAAAAAGCTCAATATCTGGTATTCACGCGCCGCCGCTCTTGCCTTGGCACCATCCCACGGCAACTGGTTTCGCCAATGACCGATACGCCACAGGCGGGTGACCGACAGAAGCGAGAACACGAGTATCCAGGCAGTGACGCCGGCGCCCACGCCGATACCGCCGAATGCAAGAAAGCAAACCACCGCGACGACCTGCCCGGCGAGCAGGGTTGGCAAGCCGGCGGCATACAGTTGTTCGATGAGGTGAATATCGATTCGAGACAATGGCCCGCGTGTCTCTTGCATGAGCTAGTCTCCTGTCGCGAACGGCCGGACGGCTTCCTGGGTGGTGGAGTGCGTAGAACGGGGTACGGATGGCTTCATCCTTTGCATGACGGCAGCCAGGGCGACAAATCAAGCGGGTTTCACGAATTGGAGAATATAATGGCCGCAGCCAGCCCAAGCGCTGGAATCATCGCCCGCACCCGCGACGGGAATCACGCTCCGAATGGCGTAATCGAGGGGCTTGGTACAGATCGATGTGAAAGGCGGCATGGGTGTCGAGCCGGGTCATTCTGGCGATCTCCGCCTGTTTTTCTCGATCGGCCCGCCAATAGTATGGCGTCATCTCGAACAAGCGAGCGACATCCTCTCCAAGCACGCGGAGCGGAAAGCTTAACGATTCGCGTCGCGGAGGCTCCAGGCCGGGAAGCGTGTCCGGGGTTTCGTCATGTGGCCGTGGGGTATCGTAGACTTTTTCACGTAGCTCGTAGAGATGCATGGCGGCGGGTGTCACGGTGAGATAGTGCCCGCCGGGACGCAGCGCGCGCGTGACCTCGGTGACGTAGCCGGGCGCGAAGACCCGCAGGATGAGGTCGAGACGATGGTCCTCGACGGGCAGCTCGGCGCTGCTGGCCACGGCGATATGCAACGCGGGGTAGCGGCGCGCCGCCATGCGCGCCGCGTCACGCGAGATGTCGATGCCGGCGAGGCTGCTCGCCATGGAGGGATTGCGCTCGCGCAATGCCTCGGCGATATGCCCGGTATAGTAGCCCTCGCCGCAGCCGGCATCCAGGCAGGTGAAATCCGCCCGGCCGTCGCTCAGGTCATGGCAGCAGTCGATGAGTCTGTCCAGCAGCGGCTGGTAATGGCCCTGTTCGAGAAACGCGCGACGGCTTTGCAACATCATGCGATTGTCACCGGGCGCCTGACTGTTGCGCCGGTGGCCGAGCAGCAGGTTAACGTAGCCTTCGCGCGCTTGGTCGAAGCCATGGCGATTGGCGCAGCGCCAGCTCTTGCCGACCAATTCCAGTCGTTCAGCGCAAACCGGGCATCGCCAGTACATAGGTGAAGACGCGGGATCAGCCGCCGGTGGCGGACATGAAACGCACGATCTGTTCGGGCTTTTCGTTGAATTCGTGGCGTTCCGGCTTCAACGCGATCGCCTCGATGATAGCTGCTTCCAGATCGGCATCGCTGACGCCATCGCGCAGCAGCGGGCGCAGCTCGTAGCGGCTGTCCTGGCCGAGACACATGTACAGCGTACCGTCCATCGACAACCGGACGCGGTTGCAGGTTTCGCAGAAGTGTTGTGACATCGGGGTGATGAAGCCAATGCGCATGTCGCTGTCGCCGACCTGGACATAGCGCGCTGGGCCGCCACCTTCCATGCTCGCTGGGATCAGCGTATAGCGGCGTTCGAGGCGTTCGCGGATCACGCTGAGTGGCAGATAGTGATCGACCGCGTCGCGCCCGGTGCGCCCCATCGGCATGGTCTCGATGAAGCGCAGGGTGAAACCGTGTTCCATGCAAAAATCCAATACGCGGCCGACTTCACTGTCATTGACGCCCTTCATGACGACCATGTTGATCTTGATCGGCGAGAAGCCAGCGTCGCGGGCGGCCATCAGACCGTCGATGACCTTCTCCAGCTTGCCCTTGGTGATCTCGCGGAACAGCTCGGGGTTCAGCGTGTCCAGGCTGACGTTCAGGCGGGTGATGCCAGCCTTGCGCAGCGCCTGTGCATGACGCGCCAGCTTCACCGCGTTGGTGCTCAGCGACAGGTCTTCGATACCAGGCAAGGCGGACAGCCGCGCGGTCAGGGTCGGCAGATCCTTGCGCACCAGCGGTTCGCCGCCAGTGATGCGGATGCGCCCTACCCCAAGCCGGCCAAAAGCCGCGATGACACGTTCGATCTCGTCAAAGTTGAGCCAGTTTCCTGGCACCTCGAAGTCTTTGTAGCCCTCCGGCATGCAGTAATAACAGCGCAGGTCACAGCGATCGGTAACCGACAGGCGCACATAGTCGATGCGCCGGCCGAAGGGGTCTGCCAGTTTATTCTGATTCATTGCTCTACCCGGTTGTGCCGTGGCGGATACGATCGATTGTCGTCTTATTCATGCCATGGCGGAAACAAGATGCTTGGCGGGCCTGTTTCGCCCACCGCTAGACAAAGCTCCCGGTGTTATAGCCACGGCCAAACGCTTGGCTGACCGTACCCATCCCAGGTAGTGTAGCAGTCTGGATGGCCGCTAGAATCAATCCAGGTTGAAATCATACCCGATAGCGCGTCGGGTCTGGCACGCCGGCCCGCTCGAAACCCTCGCGGCGGAAACGGCAGGAGTCGCACACGCCGCAGGCGCGGCCCTGCACGTCGGCCTGGTAGCACGAGATGGTCTGCGCGTAGTCGACCCCCAGCGCGCGGCCGGCGCGGATGATCTCGGCCTTGCCCATTTCGATCAGCGGCGCGTGGACGTGGAAACGCCCGCCCTCCACGCCGGCCTTGGTGGCGACGTTTGCGAGTTGCTCGAAGGCCTGGATGAATGCCGGCCGACAGTCGGGATAGCCGGAGTAATCCACCGCTGTCACGCCGATGAACAGGTCGCGAGCGCCGACGACTTCGGCGAGACCGAGCGCCAGCGACAGAAACACGGTGTTGCGCGCTGGCACGTAGGTGACCGGGATGCCCTCGCTCGGTGTTTCCGGCACGGCGATGCAGGCCTCGGTCAGCGCCGAGCCGCCAATGCTGTTCAGGTCCAGGCGAATCACCCGATGCGAGGCGGCGCCCAAGGATTCGGCGACCTGCTCGGCGGCATTCAGCTCGGCGATATGTCGCTGGCCGTAGTCGAAGCTGATGGCGTCGCAGGCGTAGCCGTCGGCCTTCGCCATCGCCAGCGTGGTGGCGGAGTCGATGCCGCCGGATAGCAATACGATCGCGTGCTTCATCGTCCCGGTTCGTCCCCCCAGAGTACCTTGTGTAGTTGCAGTTGAAAGCGTACCGGCAGCCCGTCATCGAGTATCCATTCGGCCAGTTCGGCGCCGTCGATCTGGCCAAAGGCCGGGGAGAACAGCAGCTCGCAGCGGCCGCGTAAGACGTGTTTTTCCAACATCTGTTTCGCCCAGTCGTAATCGTTACGATCGCAGATGACGAACTTGAGCTGGTCGTGGGGCGTCAGCAGATCGAGGTTCGCCAAGCGGTTGCGCGCCTGTTCGCCGGATGCCGGGGTCTTCAGGTCCATCACCCGGCTGACGCGGGTATCGACAGGCTCGATATCCAAGGCGCCACTGGTTTCCAATGATACTTCATGACCCTGCTCCAACAGCGCGTCGAGCAGTGGGACGCAGTTCGGCTGCGCCAACGGCTCGCCGCCGGTGACGACCACATGACGGGTGTCGAAGTCGCGCACCCGTTCGAGAATCGCCGTGAGTGGCAGCAAGCTGCCTCCCTTGAAGGCATAGGCGGTATCGCAGTAGTCGCAGCGCAACGGGCAGCCTGTCAGGCGCACGAAGACCGTCGGCAGGCCGACGCTTCTACCTTCCCCCTGTAACGAGCGGAAGATCTCGGTGATGCGAAGTTCGCTGTCGGCCATGTGCGATGTCAATGCCGTAACTGGACAAGCTTCTTCCTCGCCAGCGGCGCGACCGCGCTGGACGGGTATTCGTCCACGACACGGTTCAACGCGGCGCGCGCCTTCGCCAGATCGCCATCCGCTGCGTGGATGAAGCCGGTCTTCAGCAGGGCGCCGGGCACCTTGGTGCCAAACGGATATTTTTCGATGACCCGCGCGAAGGCCTTCAGGGCTTGCGGATATTCGTTTTGGGCGTATTGGCTTTCACCCAGCCAGTACCAAGCGTTCTCGGCCAGCGGTGCATCGGGGTAATGTTGCAGAAAACCGCGAAATGCCTCGGCGGCGCGCGTATAGTCGCGTTGGCGCAGCAGGTCGAAGGCATGCTGGTAGGCCGATTCCGCGTCGGATGGCGCCGGCCCGGGCCGTGCCACTGGCGTCACGGGTCGACCAGACTCGCTCCGAGCCGTGTCCCGCGATGGCGGTATCGCGGCGGGAGGCTGACCGCCCTGCTCGTCCGCCGGTGATGACGAAGCAGCCGGCGGATCGAGCGGCGCGGGGGCAATCGTCGCCGGCGGCGCGCGCCGATTCAGGCGACGATCCAGATCCTGATACAGATCGCGGTTGCGTTTCTCTTGTTGCTTCAAGCGATATTGTAGCGAATCGATCCGGCCCTGCTGTTGCTGAACCTCGCGCGCCAGACGTTGGATCTGCAACACCAGCTTGCTGATCACGTTGGCGCGGCGTTCCAGGCGGTCGACACGCTGCGCCAGCGGATCGGCGGCGGACGATGCGCCGGGCGTCAGGCCGAGCAGCGCCAGCAGTGGAATCGAATGGGCCAGGGCGCGCATCAGTACACCAGTTCCACGCGCCGGTTCAGTGACCAGGATTCCTCGTCATGGCCGAGCGCGACCGGACGTTCCTCGCCGTAGCTGACCACGCTCAACTGGTTCGGTGGCACGCCCTCGGCGAGCATGAACTCGCGCACCGCGTTGCCGCGACGCTCGCCCAGCCCGATGTTGTACTCGCGAGAACCGCGCTCATCCGCATGCCCCTCCAATGTCAGCCGGACATCCGGGTGGTCGAGCAGGTAGGCGACATGCGCGCGCAGGATGTCGACATATTCCGGCAGGATGTCGCTTTGGTCGAAGTCGAAATAGATCACTCGCTTGGACAACAGGCTGTCTGGGTTGTCTAGCGGATTGCCGGTCCATTCGGCCTGCTTGCGCGCACCGCTGGTCTCCGCGCCATCCGGGTTGGTCGCCCCGCCGGTGCCGTCGATGACTTCCGCGCCACCGCTTGCGCCGGCTTCCTTCTCGCCGCCGCCGGTTTCGCAGCCGGCCACGAACAGGGTCAATGCCGCCAGCAGCGACAAGCATAGCTTCTTCAGATTCATGATGCGTTTCTCCATAGCCTCTTCAGGGGGTACTGGGTGTCATTCCGCCATGATCGGCGGTCGGGTGACGCGGGTTCGCGGCAGGCGTGGTTTTTTCATACGGCGACCAGGCCGGTTCGCGCACGTCTCCACTCCGCGTGGCGAGCTGTTGCCGCACGCCGCCGTCGACGCTGACGGTCGCCAGCAGGCCGCGATTACGACGTTCCGCCGCGTAGATGATGATGCGTCCGTTGGGTGCGAAGCTGGGCGATTCGTCCAACGGCCCGTCGCTGAGCACGTCGAGATTGCCGTTGGCCAGATTCAGCACGCCGATGCGGTAGTCGCGACCGATACGGGTCACCAAGGCGAGCTTTTTGCCATCGGGAGAATAGGAGGCGCGCGCGTTGTAGCTGCCTTCGAAGGTCAGTCGCTCTGCTCGGCCGCCGGCCAGGTCGATGCGGTAGATCTGCGGTTGCCCGCCGCGGTCGGAGGTAAAGATCAGGCTACTACCATCCGGCGAGAATGCCGGCTCGGTATCGATTGCCCAGTGGCGGGTGATGCGGCGCAGTGCGTGGCTGGCGAGATCCATAATGTAGATATCGGGGTTGCCGTCCTTGGATAGCGTCATCGCCAGCTTGCGACCGTCCGGCGACCAGGCCGGCGCGCCATTGATACCCCTGAATGCGGCGATGCGCTGACGCTTGCCGGTATACACCTGTTGCACATAGATCGCCGGCCGGCCACCCTCGAACGAGACATAGGCGAGCCGGCTT
>JALSSX010000319.1 GCA_026984055.1 Sedimenticola sp.
TGCTCAGATTGCCGCTGAAATGTGTCAGATCAAGGCGGGAAATGTGAGTTTACAGGTGTAAATGACCATTTTCCAACGCAGAGATGGCGCATTTCAGTGGTGAGCTGAGTAGTTACTCAACGATTAAATGCAATACGCCGTCGGCAAAAGGAAAATTACCCACCTCGCTCAATCCCGGCGCGTGTTTGGCGGCGACGCTTGCCGATTGGATGAAGCGGACTTCCCCCGTGTTACCCCGAACCCAGGGCCGGCCGATCCCGCTGACGCCTTGAATGAAATTCAACGCGTGTTCAATCGACCATCTGGAGTCGACCTCGAAATCCCGCATGCGTGGGAGGGGCTGAAAGCTGGCCCGGGCCTCATCTTGGCGGCGCGGCGTCCGTCGCGCGCTTGGCCGGACGAGGTGTTTTTTGACCAGCCGCGCGCCCAAGCGACCGGCCCGTGCGTGCAGCGCCGACCAAGAAAGCGGTCGCCGCGCTGGGAAACGGCAGCGTCCAAGCAATGGGCCACTATCGTAGCAGTTGGTCATCGCATGCAAGGACACGCCGATATGCGGTTTGCCGGCGCGCAACTGCCAGAAGATCGGACTGGGGCCGCGCCATGCGGGTAGCGGTGATGGATGAATGTTGTAACAGCCGCCGGGGAAGCGCGTCAGTACCTGCTCGGATATTCTCGCGGGATAGCAGCTAACCAGTAATATCTCCGCGTCGCGCGTCGAGGCTGGCTCGGGCAGACGTGAGGGGGATACCCGCCGCGCCGGCAGGCCATGGCGCGCCGCGATGCGCGACAGGGTTTCCCTGTTTCCGGTGAGCAATGGGATTGTCATGTGCGCGCCAGTCGGTGCGTGCATCAGCACTGCGCTTGGCTCGATGCCAGCCTTCAGCAGTGCATCGAGGGTGGCCCGAGACTGCGGGCTGTCGCTACCCAGGAAGAGCAGCCTCATAATATTGCGGCGGTGGCGGATATGGCCATTATCCTGTTACCTCGATCCGATAGCGGTTTGCGTGCCCGGTAGCTTGTGCCAGAATGGCAGAAAGACAGTCTTTTGACCAGTTGGGCCATTTTGGCCCATCGGAGTCGAAGCGCGGGAGGATGGAGATGAAAAAGAAAACGTCCAGCGAGCCGACATGTGAGCAGATCATTGAGAGTCTGCCAGATCCGTTTGTCGTGATCGATGCGGATTTTCGCATCCGATCGGCCAACAGTCGCTATGCGAAGCAGTTTGGTTATTCTGTCGATGATGTTATCGGCCGGCACTGCCATGCCGTATCCCACCGTTCCGACGTGCCATGTAGCCAGCATGGCGAGCATTGTCCGCTGGAGCATGTGTTCAACGTCGGAGAAGATACCCAGGTGATCCATGTACACTACGATCGGCATGGCGTGGAAGAACAGGTGCGCATCTCGGCCACGCCGCTGCGTGATGTCGATGGCAACATCGTGTTCATGGGCGAGTCCATGACGCCGATCCGGCGACCGGGCGTGCCGACCCTGCTGATCGGTCAGTCGGCGCAGATGTTGCATGTGATCAGTCTCCTACAGCGAGTCGCGGAAACCCGCACGACGGTACTGCTTCAGGGCGGAAGCGGCGTCGGCAAGGAGTGCGTCGCGCAGTATCTGCATCAGTATTCACAGCGTTGCGACCGACCCTTTGTTGTCGTCGACTGTGGCGTGCTGGGCGAACAGTTGATCGAAAGCGAGCTGTTCGGATACGAGAAGGGCGCCTTTACCGGCGCCGATAAGCGCAAGCAGGGGCTGATCGAGGCGGCCGATGGTGGCACCTTGTTCATCGATGAGATCGGCGAGCTACCGCGGGAACTCCAGACCAAGCTGCTACGTGTGCTCGAAAGCAGTACCATTCGACGTATTGGCGAGACCGAATACCGGCATGTCGATGTGCGCATCGTCGCGGCGACCAACAAGGATCTGCGCGAAATGGTGGAAGCTGGTCTTTTCCGCGAGGATCTGTATTACCGATTGTCCGCGTTCCCGATCACGATTCCGCCGCTGCGTGAACGCAAGGGTGATATCGCCGCGCTGGCGGAACATTTTCTTGGGATGTTGGAGAACGGGGACCAGCATGTGCCACTCGCGCCGGACGTATTGGAAGCGCTGCTGGATCACGACTATCCTGGCAACATCCGCGAGCTGCGCAATGTCATCGAGCGCGCCCTGATTCTCGCCGCTGGTGACGCGCTGTCACCCGACCATATCGTCATCGATCGGAATCCGGGTTTGTCAGACGCAGAGGGGCGCGCCTTCCAAGCCGGGGAGCCACGGCCGCGAAACGACGGCCATGCGTTCCTGCGGCGTCGCGCCGCTCGCCCAGAGGATTCGGCGGTTCTCAATGCCCTGACGCAGGCGCGCGGGAATCGCAAGCAGGCAGCGAGTATCCTGGGTATCAGCGAGCGTTCGCTGTACCGTTATCTGAAGGACATCTCGATGACCGCGATCTGATGCCTCAGCACGGTTTGCTTTTCGCGGGGCAAAAAAAAGGCGGCCGAGGCCGCCAAAATGTCGCACGAGGATGCTCGTTGGCTATCGGGGCTTTTCGCTATTGAAGCCGAGGATCTTCCAACCCTGGATGCCGTCCCGATACCATTTGATCTTGTCCGCTGGGTAACCGAGTTTCAGCAGGCTGCGGATATTCGTGGGTGATTGTCCGCACCACATGCCGTTACAGAACAGCACCAGCGTCTTGGCTTTGGTGAAGTCCCATCCTTCATCGCGTTCCGCCGCGCCGAATGTATCGACCAGAAGGTCGGAGATGTCGAGTGGGTTGGCGCCGCGTCCCTCGCTGAGCTGTGTCCATGGGATATTGCGCGCGCCGGGCACGGTGCCGCGATTTGCCCAATCCGCAGTACGTGAATCGATTACCAGAATATCTTCACCGGAGGCCATGCGTTGCAGATAGTCGATCAGTTCAAGCTCGCCGATGGTCTCGACGCCTGGCGCAAGCTTGATCGGTTGGATGCAGAACGGCGGGCAGGGTCTGGACGTTCTGGCGTAGGAGGGATCGATGGTCGCCTTGGTGTTCTGGTCGCGCTTGATGGTGTAGGTCTTGCCATCCAGCGAGAAATGTACCTCGGACAGCTTGGTGGTGATGCCGACAGCGGGTTTGCGCGCGTGCGCGGAGCATGCGAGGAACAGCATGCACAGCAGTGAAACAAAAAGGGTGGGTTTACGATTCATATTGATGGTAGCGCTCGGTAAGGTCGCTCTGCCCCCATGGGTTAGCGTGAAAGTACGCAGTCGGTTGCCTGTGATCCCTCCACGAGAACGCCGTGAATACGCCTCTGTAGGCTTGGCGTCGGTCGGGGCTTTGGCCGCTGAACTCATAGGCAAGCGAGAATCGTGCCAATAATTCACATTTAGCAAAAAACAATGCCCAACCGCTTGATTGGGATCAACTATTTGATGCGGTAAGCGGTTTTTTATCTGAAATAGCAAGCGGAGAACGGCAGGAATATGACTGCCATGCTGCCAATATCTGGCGATATGGCAGTATGCCTAGCCCGGATTTCTCACCACCTCGCTACGCGACCCGGTGAGAAATCCGGGCTAGGCATGTTGTCAATCGTCGTGGATCGGTTGGCTGCGATTCGTCCGTGGGAATGCCGTGAATGGATCCCCGTAGGCTTGGCCTCAGCATAACCCATGGGGAGATGGGGAATGCTGGCACTTTCAGCGCCCTGCTTCGGGTATCCCGTGGCCGAACCACGGGCACCCTTTCATGATCTGAGCTGTTTCAGCCCTATCATGAAAATTAGCAGGCCGTTGAAAAATGGCATTTTTCAACGGCCTGTGTGCGGTACAGGGAGGTACCGCCATTTTCGATGACTGCAAGTCATTGAAAATACAGGAACCGGGAAATCGCATTTTCCGGTTCCGTCGTTGAAAAAGTCCATGGAAGGACTTTTTCAACATCCTGTTAGGCGTCGATGGCGACCTGGATTTCGTCGCCTTCGATGCGCAGCGGATAGACACGAATCGGGGTATCGGCTGGCTCATCCAACGGTTCGCCATTGCTCAGGTCGAAGCGGCTGCCATGCAATGAGCATTTGATGCGTCCATCCTGGATGCAGCCGAGATAGAGGGATGAGTCTTCATGGCTGCACATCTCGTCGACGGCATGGTAGTGGCCATTGGCAAAAGCCAGCAGCAGGCGGCGACCGCCAACGATGATGCGTTTCATACTGTCGGGCGCGAGTTCGCCAACCCGGGCAACGGTGGTGTAGTTTCTATCCGTCATATATGCTCCTCAACGGATGCGTGTCGCCGCCTGGCCGCTGTTCAAGACGTCTCGTACCTGTTCGGCCGCTGCCCCCAGCGAGGCATGCCTGCCGAGGTGCAGCAGGATCAGCGCGCCGCTGTAGACCAGGGCGTCATGGCTCAGCCCGGGCTTCCCGGACAGCGCCGCCATGCCGGCGTCCGCCGCCGCGCGCGCGGCGGCGTCTTGGTCTACTGGCAGGGTGATTTCATCGCCTTCGGCGGTGTTCGCGGGCAGGCCGTCCGGCAGTGGTACGCTGCGTAATTCCTGCTGGATACCAATATCGCTGGGGTCGATATCGACGCCGCTCAATTCGCCATCACCCCGATAATAAAAGTATTTTCCCGGTTGTCGCAATGATGGAATCACGCCACCCTCGACGCCGCGGATCAGCAACGCGCTGTCGAAGCCGGAATATCTGGCGAGATCCGCATACACAGGAGGGTAGGGCTTATGCACGTAGCCGGTGATAAAATGCGTGCGCTGACGACCGGAGATCGGGCGTGGCAGCACCTCGACCGTGGTGACCACGTTGCGCTTCACCATGCGCGCGCGCAGATCAACCAGATCGTGCAAGGCGGGGGCGAAACCCGCTTGGTCGACGTAGGCCCAGCCGGTTGCCGGATCACGAAGGCGTTGCGCGGCTTGCGTCGTGCTCAGGTCGACATCGACGCCGGCGGCTCGCAGTACATGGCGATGGGTGATGCCATATTTGGGTCCAACCTTGTCCAGTCCGTGACTGACTGCGGCCACGCCGCATTCGGCGAGCAGCGCGGGCAGGAAGGGCGAGGCTGGCAGGCTGCGGTTGTAGCCGTCATACGGGTCGGCGATATCCACCACTTCGTCGACATTGGCGACGACCCGGTTGGTGTGGTCGATGATCGCGCTCAGTACGCCTCTGTTTTCGTCGCCGGTTTCGCGTTTCATGCGCAAGGCGATGAAGAAGATGCCGGCTTGCACCTCGTCGACCTGCTTGTCGAGAATGCCGCGCATGCCGTCGCGGGCCTCTTCCAGTGAGATATTCTTGCTCAGTTCCGGGCCGGTGGCGATACGTTGGATGATCGAGCGCATGATCTGAGGGGAGGTCTGCTGGGTTGACATGGTGACGAAATTCTCGCGGTAACAGGGAGCGGCGAGTATAAATAACAGAGTAAATTAGTCAACTATGCCGTTTGAGGGGTTGGGATCGCCGGGGTTTGCGTCGCCGTAGACTGCACCGGGTGCGCCAGCGTTTCAGCGTGTTCTGCCGCCACAGGATTCGCATCACGATATAACCCAGCGCGCCGAACAGCAGTCCGGCAACCACGCTGCCAAGCAACAAGGGCGCCCAGATCGCCGATAGGCTGTGCTCCAGATACTCCAGCGAGAACTCTGCGCTGTTCGCGATCGGCGGCGTGCCGAGCAGCAAGGATCCCAGCCGGTAGGTGGCGTAGAAGATCGGCGGCATGGTCAACGGGTTGGTCAGCCAAACCAGCGCGACAGAAATCGGCAGATTGGCGCGCAGCAGGATGGTGCTGGCGGCGGCGGCAATCATCTGGAACGGCATCGGAATCATCGCCCAGAACAGGCCGTTGGCGAAGGCCATGGCCACTGAGCGGCGGTTGATGTGCCACAGGCAGGGGTCGTGCAACAGTGAACCGAAGATACGTAAATGCTTGTGTGAACGTACCTTTTCGGTATCCGGCGTAAAACGTTTGATGAACTGTCTGGGCATGGACGGACCGGCTGGCGGCAAGCCGTTAAAGTATAACGTGAGTGGTCGGCGTTCGAACAGGTTTTCTTTAACATTTGTT
>JALSSX010000320.1 GCA_026984055.1 Sedimenticola sp.
TGGGTTATTCGTTCTGTTGTTTTCGATCCAGGTTCAGGCCGTGTCGGTCGAGCGGATGCGCGTGCGCGCCGCGCCGGATCACACCCGTTTCGTCTTCGATCTGTCTGGGCCGGCGGAGCATCGCGTGTTTGCGCTGAGCAAGCCCGACCGCTTGGTGTTGGATATCAAGAAGGCGCACATGCTGAGGTCGTTGCCTCGTCTGTCCGCTGACCCGTATATAAAGGGTATTCGCAGCGCGGCCTGGCCGAATGGTGACCTGCGTATCGTCTTCGATTTGCGTCGTGCCATCATTCCGAAAAGCTTTCTGCTGAAGCCGGCTGGTAGCTTTGGCCATCGCCTGGTGCTGGATGTCCATGCCGCCAAGGACGATAAGCTGCAAGCGGTGATGACCGCGATTCCAGACGACCCGGCGCCGCGTGACGTATTCGTCGCGATCGACGCCGGTCATGGCGGGGAGGATCCCGGCGCTCAGGGTCCACACGGCGTGCAGGAGAAGCAGGTGGTCTTGCGGATCGCCCGGGAGCTGGCGCGGCAGATCGACGCCAAGCAGGGCATGCGCGCGGTAATGGTGCGCGATGGCGATTACTACCTGAGCCTGCGTAAACGCATGGAGATCGCGCGCAAGCATGGCGCTGATTTGTTCGTCTCCATCCATGCCGACGCATTCAAGAATCCGCGCGCGCGCGGTAGTTCGGTGTATGTGGTCTCTCGGCGTGGCGCGTCCAGCGAGGCGGCGCGCTGGCTGGCTGAGAAGGAAAATGCCGCGGATCTGGTTGGCGGCGTCAGTCTCGGCGGCAAGGATCCAGTGCTGGCCTCGGTATTGCTCGATCTGTCACAGAGCGCCACGTTGCGTGCCAGCACCCTGGCAGCGCGCGAGGTGTTCGAGGCGTTGCGCTCGGTCGGAAAGATCCATGGTCGGCGCGTTCAAAAAGCAGGATTCATGGTACTCAAATCGCCGGACATCCCGTCGATGCTGATCGAAACCGCGTTTATCTCCAATCCGGAGGAGGAGCGCAAGTTGAACGATCCCGCGCATCAGAAAAAACTTGCCGCCGCGATCCTGAAAGGCATCAGTCGCTATTTCGACAAGCATACGCCGGAAGGCACGCTGCTGGCGCGGCGCAAGCAACCGGTCAAGCACCGTATCCGGCGTGGTGAAACTTTGTCCGGTATCGCGGCGCGGTATGATGTCAGCCTGGATAAACTGCGTCTTGAGAACCGTTTGCGCGGTGATCGCATCGTCGTCGGTCAGATACTGCGGATACCCAAGGGATAGAAGCCATGAATGACAGTCGACCGCCGGTCTGCCCATTGCCTGTCCCGGCGGATCTCAGCGGATTGGAGCAGGTGGTGATTCATCCCGATGAAAGGCTGCCAGACTATCTTCAGGCAATGAAACTGGCGGATGCCATTGCCGAGGAAAATTTGGGCGGGTTCGGGTTCATGTTGATCAGTTGGTACGACCGCGACCGGGATTTCGAATCTCCCCAGCATGCCAGCGAATGCCACCAAGACAGTGCGGTGCCCGGCTATGTCGACTATGCGCTGTCGCATGGTTCGACCTTGAAAGTGGATATCGAGGACGGCCGTTTTGTCTTCTTCTATATGTCAGTGGATCTGTAGGAGGACTTGAAAAATACCTTCCATGGCGTTTTTCTCGTCGCAGAGAGAAAATGCGATTTCCGCTTTTCCCACATTTTTCATCATCTATCGTGATCGAAAAGGGTGGGATATCCCTGTCCCACTCGGACATCTCGATTTGTTGAGATGCCCTGTAGCGTGAAAGTCGCCTGCGATACATCCGTGGAACGCCGTGAACACGTCCGTGTAGGTTTGACCTCGGCATCACCCACAAGGGGTGAGGGAATGCTGGAAATGCCAGGGGGCATTTCCAGCGTCCCGCCTCGGATGTACCCCAGCCGAAGCACAGGCAACCTTTCATCATCCGGGCTGTTTCAGCGCCATCATGAAAGTAAGCGGGCTTATTTTTAATATTCCGATGGGCGCGAAAAAAAAAGCCGGGGCGATCCCGGCTTTTCATCTCGTGCGAATTCGCGCGATTATTTGGCTTTCTTCAACGCTTTCTTTGCTTTCTTCAGCTTGGCTTTCTGCTTGCTGATCTTTGTCTTGATCTCCTTGATCTCGTTTTTCAAACTTTTTACGACGGACTTCGCCATGGTTTCAGTCTCCTGGGTCGTTTTTCGTAGAGAGTGGACAAGTGCTTCCAGATGAACCTATCAAACATCGGAATGATCGTGTGCTCTATTTCGCTGCTGGCGGCATAGCGCGTTGTCGTGGGGGGTAGCCCCACGGCCTCCTCATGCCATCAGGAACGAAATGGCGCGCACGCTGAAATCCGACGTTCGACTAGCAGGCTGTTGAAACAGTCCTTCCATGGACTTTTTCAACGACCTGCTAGGAGTCTGTCGGATTTAGGATTAATGTAACTACTCAGCTCACCACTGAAATGCGCCATCTCTGCGTTGGAAAATGGTCATTTACACCTGTAAACTCACATTTCCCGCCTTGATCTGACACATTTCAGCGGCAATCTGAGCAGTTACAGCATGATTTTCCTACTTGCTGAGTAGTTACGGATTAATCTACTCGGCAACTGCTCCATGCGTTGCTCTACCTCCTGCATCCATGCAGTCGTGCGTTTTCCCACCATGCTCGCGACGATCACCTAAACCCGACAGGCTCCTAGCCGTTGCTATACTTCCGCGCATTTTCATGCTTGCGCATGAAATCATGAATGAATCTTCGGATCTCCCTGGCCGCACTGGTATCCAATTCGTTGCAAAGCTCAACGAAACGGTTCCGCTCCAGTTCATTGATCCGGATGATCAACTGACTGTCCTTCTTGTGCTTTCGCTTTTTCGCCGGCAAGGCTGAAACCGTCATGGCGCTACAACGTGTATATATTGTATATACACGATTTTAGTGTGTCAATTAATTGCAGTCTTGTCGGTTGTTCGTGAGTTATCCCGCAGCCGAAGCATGGACTGGACAGCCTTCGTGACAGTGGGCTTCAATCCCAGATAGCCGTTCACGAGTCTCGTGGCCGCTGTTCATGTCAAGTTGTCAGGGGTCCATTAGTTTATTAAACAGTTGAATAATAAAGATTTATCTTGTCTAGGCTAGCGAGTATCTGTCAAATTGGCAGAAAACGCCATGCCCCTCGCGGCATCTATCCGCCGAGCCGTTTGTTGTCGATCCGAATTTCCGAGGTTTTTCCAGACTATTCAATTACTTTTTGGTTGGTCAGCGTGATTGGCTTGGTTTTTGCTGTGTTTGTCCAGACAACAACACAAACCCCAATGGCGCATTGCCGGTGAACAGCGATTCTCCGGCAATGGTGGAGGATCATAATGAGTAGAGTCTTTGGCCACACTCGTGGCCTGTCATGCCTTTTTTTGTGTTTGCTGGCTGGGTCCGGCTGGGCGGCGCAGCACGTTGCCGACCCGCTTGCGGTGACCAAGGATGCCGCCCGGGTGTATCACGATGCCCGCTGGAATCCGCTGCATTTCAAGCCAGCGATCGATACGGCGGCCGATCAGCAATGCCTGCGTTGCCACGGTGAAGTTTCGACGCACAAGCCGTTGAGTAAGACGCCAGCGGGCGTGCCTGCCGACGAAACCCTGGCTTGGTATCAGACGCTGGATACCTACAGCGGGCCGCAGGACAGCTTTCATCGTCGCCATCTGAGCACGCCGTTCGCACAACGCCTGATGAACCTGCATTGCAATAGTTGCCACCAAGGCCACAACCCCGATAAAGAGGTCGCGGTCGCTGGTGACGCCAAGCGTCGAGACGCGGATATCCGTAAGAAGGTCGATCCGGATATCTGCGTGATGTGTCACGGTAAATTCGACTACACCGTGATGCCGGGACTTACCGGGCCGTGGACGGAGAATCGGGAGCGTTTCCAGAACAACTGTCTTGCCTGTCATCGCGCTTTTCGCACCAATCGACATCAGTTGAATTTTCTCAAAGCGAAGGCAATCGAGGAAGCCGGCGAAAAGGATGGCGATGTCTGCTATGGCTGCCATGGCGGTCGTGCCTGGTATGCCATTGCTTACCCTTATGTGCGTCGAAATTGGCCGCGCATGCCCAGTATTACCCCCGGCTGGGCCGCCAATAGGCCGATTCACTACGACGCCAGATTCACCCAACAGAAAGGGCAATAACAATGAGCGACAAGAAAATTCTCCCCGACATCGTTGGCGCCGCGCTGAGTATGAAGCGTCGTGATTTCCTGAAGACCAGCTCACTGGCGACCGCTGCTGTCGCCAGCGGCGGTCTCGGCCTGCTCAAATCACGTCGCGCGGAAGCCTTCGCGTATGAACCCAATCCCACCGATGACCAGTTGGAAACCGTGGTCACCAGTTGCGCGCACAACTGTGGCTCGCGGCATATGTTGGTGGCGCACAAGAAGGGTGATGTCATCGTGCGCCTGTCTTCGGACGACGGTCGTTTCCAGAAGGGAGGTCATTACGGCAAGGACACGCGTGAAGAACCCCAGTTGCGTGCTTGCATGCGCGGTCGTTCCTATCGTGAACGTATCTACTCGGCGGAACGTTTGCTGTATCCGATGATGCGCGTCGGCGAGCGTGGTTCCGGTCGTTTCAAGCGCGTCTCTTGGGATACGGCTCTGGATTTCGTTGTCGACAAGATGAAGACGATCAAGGATAAATACGGCTCGCAGGCGATCCTCGATCAAGCCTATGCCGGGTCTTCCTATGGTGTATTGCACAAATCGGATCAGATCGATGGTTTGCAAGCGCGTCTTCTCGGCATGTTCGCGTGTCGCACCAGTTCCTGGTCCGTGCCATCCTATCAAGGCACCACGACCAGCTCGCGCTGGACCTTCGGCACCATCAACGATGGCAACGAGGATGATGCCTTTGAACACTCCAAGTTGATCATCATGTGGGGCTGGAATCCGGCCTATACCTTTCACGGTGGCAATACCGTCTATTATATGCGCCGTGCGAAGCAGCGCGGTTGCAAGTTCGTTTTGATCGATCCGCAGTACACCGATTCGGCGGCGGTCTACGATGCCTGGTGGATCCCGATCAAGCCGAACACCGACGCGGCGATGTTGGCCGGGATGGCGCACTATATCTTTGCCAACAACCTACAGGATCAGTCCTTCATCGATCAGTTCACGATGGGGATGGATGCTGGCACTATGCCGGATTGGGCGAAACAGTCGCCGAACGGAGGCGAGAACTTCAAGGACTACATTCTCGGCAGGTACGATGGCCAGCCGAAGACGCCCGAATGGGCGGCCGGGATCTGTGGCGTGAAGGCTGCCGATATTATCAAGCTTGCGCATATGTACGCGACCACCAAGCCGGCCGCGCTGAAAGCATGCTGGGGTCCGGGGCGCAACTCCTACGGTGAGCAATACAATCGCATGGCCGCTGCGTTGCAGGCGATGACGGGCAATATCGGCGTGATCGGTGGTTGTGCCGAGGGTGTGGGCAAGGCTTGGCATGCCGAGGCTATCGCTTATCCCTATGATCAGTATTCGAACATCTGGTTCGGTTCGATCAAGTCGGATCGCTGGGCGCATCTGGTCAATAACTACCCGAACGTGACGCGCGAGGAGATAGGTCTGTGGCCGCGCGATGACGAATACGAAGGCGTCATCCCAAACATCCGTGGCATCTTCTGGCAGGGTTCCGACTGGTTCAACCAGTTGACCAATATCAACAAGGAGATCGCCGCGATCAAGAAACTCGACTTGGTGGTGTGTCTGGATCAGACGATTACCCCGTCTGGCCTGTTCGCCGACGTGTTGTTGCCGATCTGCACCCATTTCGAGCGCCACGATGTCGCCTTGCCTTGGTACAAAGGCCACTACTATATCCATCGGCCCAAGGTCATCGCGCCATTGGGCGAGTCGCGCACCGATCTACAGGTGTTTACCGAGATGGCATGGCGTATCGGCGGAGAGCATTTCGGTAAGGCCTATAATCCGAAGGCCGATCGCGACTACTGGGACAACCCTGACGCGGTCGAT
>JALSSX010000321.1 GCA_026984055.1 Sedimenticola sp.
ACGAGATCATGGGCGTGCGCCACCGCGACTTGAATGTCCAGGGGGTGCAGTTCCATCCGGAGTCCATCCTGACCGCCCATGGCCATGACATGCTAAGGAACTTTCTCGATGACAAATGACATGACCCTGCCGCGCGCGATCGCGCGCGTCATCGACGGCGGCAACCTGAACGCCACGGAGATGGAGTCGGTGATGCGCGCGATCATGACCGGCGGCGCGAGCGACGCGCAGATCGCAGGCCTGCTGATCGGCCTGCGCATGAAGGGCGAGACGGTCGAGGAGATCACCGCTGCGGCGCGGGTGATGCGTGAACTGGCAACCCCGGTGACGGTCGACGATGCCGAACACTTGGTCGATATCGTCGGTACCGGTGGCGATGGCGCGCATACCTTCAATATCTCTACCGCGTCGACCTTCGTGCTCGCAGCCGCCGGTGGCCGCGTGGCGAAACACGGCAATCGCTCGGTGTCGTCCAGTTCCGGCAGCGCCGATCTGCTCGAAGCCGCCGGTGTGAATCTGCAACTGAACACCGCGCAGGTCGCCGAATGCATCGACAGACTGGGCGTCGGTTTCATGTTCGCGCCCTTGCATCACAGCGCGATGAAACACGCCATCGGCCCGCGCAAGGAGATGGGTGTGCGCACACTGTTCAACTTGCTCGGTCCGTTGACGAACCCCGCCGGCGCGCCAAACCTGTTGCTCGGCGTATTCGACGACCACTGGCTGAAACCGCTGGCCAGCGCGCTCGGACGGCTGGGCGCGCGACATGTGATAGTCGTGCATGCCGAAGTCGGCCTGGACGAGATCAGTATCGACGGCGTGACCCACGTCTGCGAACTGAAGGACGGCAAGGTGCACCGCCATGACATCCGTCCGGAGGATTTCGGCCTGGCATCCGCATCGCTGGACGGACTGAAGGTCGACAGCGCCGCCGAAAGCCTGGCGATGATCCAGCGCGTGTTCGCTGGCGAACCAGGCCCGGCCAGCAACATCGTTGCATTGAACGCCGGCGCGGCGATCTACATCGCCGGCCTGGCCGCGGATCTGGCAGGCGGCATCCGGCGCGCCCGCGAGGTCATCGCGAATGGCGAAGCCGGTCGCCGCCTGCATGCGCTGGCCGAGCTGACCCAGAGCATGACAGCATGAACAATACCCCGGATATTCTGAGGAAGATTGTCGCGCGCAAGCACGAGGAGATTGCCGCGCGCCGCGCCGACCTGTCCTTGGCAGAGGTCGCCGCGCGCGCTACCGAACAGCCCCCGGCGCGTGGCTTCGCCGACGCGCTGGCGCTGCGCATCACCGCCGGCCGGCCCGGCGTCATCGCCGAGATCAAGAAAGCCTCGCCGAGCAAGGGCGTGCTGCGCGAGGACTTCCGTCCGGCGGAGATCGCCGCCAGCTATCAGCACGGCGGCGCGGCCTGCCTGTCGGTGCTCACCGACATCGATTTCTTCCAAGGCCACGACGATTACCTGCGCCATGCGCGCGCGGCCTGCTCGCTGCCGGTGATCCGCAAGGATTTCATCGTCGACCCCTACCAGGTACACGAGGCACGCATGATCGGCGCCGACTGCATCCTGTTGATCGTCGCCTGTCTCAAAGATCGACGGATGCATGAATTGAACTCACTTGCCCACGAACTCGGCATGGACGTGCTGATCGAGGTCCATGACGGTACTGAACTGCAACGCGCCCTGCCGCTTGGCAACCGCATGATCGGTATCAACAACCGTAACCTGCGAACCTTCGAAACCCGGTTGGAGACCACCATCGAACTACTCGACGCGATTCCGGACGGGCATATCGTCGTCTCCGAGAGCGGCATCCACACGCGGGAGGACATCGCCTCGATACGCGCCCACGACGTGAACGCCTTTCTGGTCGGCGAAGCGTTCATGCGCGCGCAAGATCCCGGCGCAAAGCTGGCTGAACTGTTCGGCTGAAGGCGCGCCCGCAGGCGGCGTTGCGCATTTCCGGGACAACGGCGAGCAACGATGATGTATCTTGGCATGTTGCTCGGCGCGGTCATCCTCGTGGCGCTACTGCTTGCCGCCGCCGTGCATATTGGCTTCCGCGCGCCGCGCATTCTCGAACGCGGCACGCCGGCTACAACATCCTGCTGCTGGATGCACGCAATCACGGGCGCAGTGACGCCCACGGCTATTCATCCCTACCCCGCTTCGCCGAGGATGTCGGCGCGGCGGCCGACTGGGTGAAAAGCCCATGGCGACGACTCTCGACCGCGCATGGCGTTGCTGGGCCATTCGGTCGGGGCCGGCGCGGTGTTGTTCGAGGCGTCGCGCCGTGACGACATCGCCGCCGTGATCAGCATCGCCGCGTTCGCGCATCCCGAGTGGATGATGCGCCGCTATCTCGACCCCGCCTGGCTGCCCGGCCCATTGCGCTCCAGCATACTCCGCTATGTGGAATGGCTGATTAGGTATCGCTATGCCGAGATCGCACCGATGCACACGCTGTGCCGCGTCCGCTGCCCGGTGCTGCTGGTACATGGCACCGCGGATGACACCGTACCGGTCTCCGATGTGCATGCCATGCGGGAAAACTGCCCGAAGAAGTCCGAACTGTGCCTGATCGCCGGCGCAAAACACGATTTGGTGGAGAGCATCGAAGAATGCGTGGATTGCCTGATCCATTTTCTGGATAGGACGATGGCATAGGATGCGATAGCCACGGCCAGCCGACCGTGTCGCCAGTGGTTTCAGCGCGTGCCGAACACCACGATGGTCTTGCCCTTGACGTGGATCAGCCCCTGTTCCTCCAAGTTCTTCAATACGCGCCCGGCCATCTCGCGTGAACAACCGACGATACGCCCGATCTCCTGACGGGTGATGCTGATCTGCATGCCGTCGGGATGGGTCATCGCATCCGGTTCCCTGCACAGATTCAGCAGAGTGCCGGCGATGCGGCCTGTGACATCCCAAAAGGCCAGATGACCCACTTTCTCGCTGGTTTTCACCAAGCGGCCGGTAATCTGCGCGCCCAGCGCCATCAGCAGCGCCTTGGCATGATCCCGGAGTTCATTTTCTAGCAGTTGGTCGAATCGCGAGTAGCTGATCTCGGCCAAATGTACCTCGCTGCGCGTGCGCACCAGCACGCTGCGCGTCGGTTCGCTCATGAAGAAGCCCATCTCGCCGATGAACTCACCCTTGTTGACATAGGCCAGCACGATCTCGCGACCGTCGTCATCCTCGTACATCGTGCTCACTGAACCATCGATCAGATAGTAGAGCGCATCGGCGGGATCGCCCGGCCGGATGATATCGGTCTTGTTCGGATAGCGCCGCCGATGACAGTAACTCAGGAAGGGTTCGAGGTATTCCGGCGGCTTGGGAATGGGCTGAACGATACTCATAACGACCGTTAGTTCCTTTAAAATCAAGTGGGCATGATTCTAATCTAAATTCTCTACTGGCAGGAAATAATCTAGCCGTTATGATGACTGGATAATCAAGAATACGGCAGGAATGTGATGAAAGTACGAGTTAAGTGGATAGACGGCGCGATGATGGTCGGAGAATCGGCCAGCGGGCATGCAATCGTGATGGACGGGCCGGAGGAATTCGGCGGCCGCAACCTGGGCATCCGACCGATGGAGATGCTGCTGCTGGGCCTTGGCGGCTGCACCGAGTTCGATGTCGTCCATATCTTGAGAAAAGGCCGTCACGAGGTGAACGGCTGCCGCGTGGAGATCGACGCCGAACGCGCCGACCAAGATCCCAAGGTCTTCACCCGAATCCATGTGCATTTCGTCGTCAGTGGCCCGGCACTGAACGAAAAAGCCGTCGCCCGCGCGGTCGGGCTGAGCGCGGAGAAGTTCTGCTCGGCGTCCATCATGCTCGGCAAGGTGGCCAAGATCAGCCATGACTTCGAGATCGTCACCTCATGAAGCGGCCATCACGCACGCTGGGGATGCGTCATGTCGCGCTGTACGTGCGCGATATGCCCGCTTGCGAGCATTTCTATTGTGAACTGCTCGGCATGGCGGTGGAATGGCGACCGGACGCGGCGAATGTCTATTTGAGCGGCGGCGGCGACAACCTCGCGCTGCACCAAGCCGATCCCGGCGCGCCACGCGACGAGACGGCCCAGCGCCTGGACCATATCGGTTTCTTTCTCGCGACGCGGGAAGAGGTGGATGCCTGGTTCGCCTGGTTGAAAGCGAATGGCGTGCGCATGCGCACCGAACCGCGAAGCCACCGCGATGGCGCACGCAGTTTCTATTGTTTCGACCCGGATGGCACAGTGGTACAGATCATCCATCACCCCCCGGTGGCGACATTCGAAGCCGAGCGAAACGCATTGTGACGGTCTCGTTCAGGGAAACGCAGGAATCGTCGGTTCGGTACCCTCGAAGTCGACTTCCGGGTGATGTTTCTTCACCAGGGTCTGAATCGCCGTGACGTTGTCCTTCGGCACATCCACCAATACCAGGATCTCACCCTTTTCGATGGCCTCGTGAAACTTCTTGATCTGGGTGTTTTCGACATCCACGCCAATCATGCCGCCGAGCCAAGCGCCCATGCCGGCACCGACCAGGCCGGAGGCCAACAAGGCGCCACCAGCAGTGACCACGCCGGCAACAGCCAGCGCGGTGAGTCCAGCGAGCACCCCCGCCGCACCGCCCAGCGCGACACCGCGCTCGACAGCCGGGATGAAATCACTCCTCTGTAGCAAAGTTGCCTGTGGCAGGTCACCCAGCGGAATCCCCTCCTTGGCGATGATATGAATATGCCGCTCCTCGACATGCGACAGTAACAGTTCCTCGACGACCTTGTGAGTGGTATCGAGATCGGGAAGAAGGAAGTAGAGACGCCTCATGACAAACCCTCGGGATGAAAGAACGAAAACTTGTTATCAGGAAGCATAGCCAAGGAACCACACCGCCGCCACCCGATCGCCAAATGCCTGTCCGCCCGCCACGACTGGCGGACAAACTGAACCACCGAAACGCTCAAGGGCATCTCGAAAAATCGAGATGCCCGAGTGGGACGGGGATATCTACATTTTCGGTAACTACTCAGCAAGTAGGAAAATCATGCTGTAACTGCTCAGATTGCCGCTGAAATGTGTCAGATCAAGGCGGGAAATGTGAGCAAAGAGGAAATCGCATTTTCTCTTTGCGACGAGAAAAATGCCATGGAAGGGCTTTTTCGAGATTCCCTCAATCTGTAAGGCTCAGCATCAGCTTGTTCAGACGATGCACGAAGGTCGCCGGATCTTCCAACTGACCGCCTTCGGCGAGCATCGCTTGGTCGAACAGCACCTTCGCCAGATCGGCAAAGCGCTCTTCGTCGGCCTCGCTCTCCAGTCGCTGGATCAACGGATGCTCGGCGTTCAACTCCATGATCGGCACCGGTTTCGGCGCATCCTGACCAAGTTGCGACAAGACTCGCGCGAGGTTGCTGCTCATGTCCTGCTCCTCGACAACCAGGCAGGCCGGTGAGTCGGTCAAACGCTCGCTGGCGCGGATGTCCTTGACCGTGTCACCGAGTACCTTCTTCAGGCGTGCGATCAGTTTCTCGTCGAGCATCGCCTCAGCCTTGCTCTCTTCCTCGTCCGTGCTGTCCTTGGTCTTGATCGCCGACAAGTCCAATTCGCCCTTCGCGACATTCTGGAACGCCTTTTCTTTGTACTCGGTCAGATGCGACATCAGCCATTCGTCGACGCGATCGGTCAGCAACAGTACCTCGATGCCTTTTTTCTTGAAGATTTCGAGGTGCGGGCTATTCTTAGCCGCGGCCAGGGTATCGGCGGTGATGTAGTAGATCTTCTCCTGCCCTTCCTTCATCCGCTCGATATAAGTATCCAGCGAAACGCTCTCGTCATCAGACTGCGTGCTCGCGAAGCGCAACAAGCCGGCAATCTTCTCTTTATTGGCAAAGTCTTCCGCCGGTCCTTCCTTCATCACCCTGCCAAACGCCTTCCAGAAATCGGCGTATTTCCCTGGCTCATCCTTTGCCATCTTTTCCAGCAGACCGAGGATGCGCTTGACGTTACCGGTGCGGATCGCATCAATCTTACGGTTGTGTTGCAGAATCTCGCGCGACACGTTCAACGGCAGATCATCGGCATCGACGACGCCCTTGACGAAACGCAGGTACATCGGCATCAGCTTGTCGGCTTCATCCATGATAAAGACGCGACGCACATAGAGCTTCACGCCATGTTTCTGATCGCGATCCCACAGATCGAACGGCGCATTCTTCGGGATATACAACAGCGAGGTGTATTCATTGGTGCCTTCGACACGATTATGCACCCAGGCCAACGGCTCCTCGAAGTCATGACTGATGGTCTTGTAGAAGTCCTTGTATTCCTCGTCGCTGATCTCGGCGCGGTTACGCTGCCACAGCGCGGTACCCTTGTTGATCTGCTCCCATTCCGGTTCTTTTTTTTCATCGTCCTCGCCAGTCGGCTCGCTGAGCATCTCGATCGGCACCGCGATATGGTCGGAAAATTTGGTGATGATGGAACGAATCCGCCACGGCTCCAGGAATTCTTTTTCATCGTCCTTCAGATGTAAAATCACATCAGTGCCGCGCCCGGCCTTTTCAACAGTCTCCACGGTGTAGTCGCCACCACCGGTGGATTCCCAGCGAACGCCCTGGTTGGACGGCAGACCCGCGCGACGCGTCACCAGTGTCACCTTATCGGCCACGATGAAGGCAGAATAAAAGCCTACGCCGAATTGACCGATCAACTGACTGTCGGTCGCCGCATCGCCGGTCATCGCCTCCAGAAACTTACGCGTGCCCGAGCTGGCGATGCTGCCGATGGTGTCACCGACCTCCTCTCGGCTCATGCCGATGCCGTTGTCCGAGATCGTCAAGGTGCCGGCATCCTTATCCACCGAGACGCGCACACGCAATTCGCCGTCGCCTTCCAGCAACGATTCATCGGTGAGTGATTCAAAGCGCAGCTTCTCGATCGCGTCCGAGGCATTCGAGACCAGTTCGCGAAGAAAGATCTCCTTGTTGCTGTACAGCGAGCGGATCACCAGGTCCAGCACCTGGCTGACCTCCGCCTTGAACGCCATGGTTTCTTTGTGTGCTTCCACAGACATGGGTGTACTCATCTCCTATTGGCCAGAGTTTGGAAAGAATCGAAGTCATTGCCAGCCCGCCCCTGAAATACGCCATCTCTACGCGCAAAAAGGGCCATTCGCTTTTGCAAACCAGCAGTTGCTCCCGCCTCGCGCCGTTCCAGGAACTATATGGCACGTACGCTAGCAGGATGTTGAAATTCAACCGACCGCAACGATACGAATCAAATTTTACCTGACGATGGGGGCACAGAATGAATTTTCAAGAGTGTGCGCCCCTACAGTCATTCCATCGGAGGACGATCATCACCCAGCACGCTGGTTCCAAGAACCCGTTTGGCGGGGTTTCCCAGAATTCCGTCTCACTCTCATGATGGGGAAACACCCCAGATCATGAAAGGTTGTCTGTGGTCCGGGCGCGGGATGCCCGAGGCAGGACATTGGATTGGAAATATTCCCGGCATTTCCAGCATTCCCCACCCCCCTGTGGGTTATGCCGAGGCCGGGCCTACAGGAACGTATTCACGGCGTTCTCGCAAACCGATCGCCGGCAGGCGGCTTCCACGCTCATGTCAGCGCCTCTTGCGCCGATAGGATTAGCCCGGATTTCTCACGCGGGTCGCAGTAGTGAACGGGTGAGAAATCCGGGTTAGCAGGCCGTTGAAAATGAAGGACCCGGGAAATCGCATTTTCCGGTCCCATCGTTGAAAGAGTCCATGGAAGGACTTTTTCAACATCCTGTGATGTAGGATTCGCCGTATGCATCGTAGCAGCGGGTGCCGCCTATCCTCGCTTCCCGGCCATCGTCATACCCGATCTTGCTCACAGGATGACAGGTGTTACCGCGATATCGAGGCGAATGGCCGTAGCCGCCCGGGAAATGCCCCGTGATACCGCAACAGGCCCCGTGATGCCGTGACAGAGAGAATGGCCATCATGGCGGCCGCAACCTGGAAAATGAGCGTGGCGATCACGGTAGCAGTAGTCGCCATCGTGAGCGTAACGGCGATGAGCATAGTCGCCGCGGTGACTATGACGAAGATAGCCTGGCCGTCATGATGAACGCTAGCGTGATGGGGTCCAGCCGAGAGTGAGGGCGACCGGGTTAGCGCGGTGACGGTAAACACAAGACTGAGCGCTGAGCACAATCGAGTAACAATGGACATAATGGATCTCCTGACGGATGGTTTCCTTAGTTTCTGGCATTTCCGCGATCGCCATCCCTACAAACCGAGTCGAGGCGGGTGTAGAATTGCGACCGTGGATACCCCGCACCCATCTCGCACATCCAGGCGAAGCAAAACCATGTCGTCCGTTACCACCACGAGCTTCGTCAACCAAACCGCTTTCTTTGCGTGCGTACCATTATTCCTTGGCAAGGCGTGAAAATTCTCGGGCCATCATCCACGAAGACGAGCAACACGGCCAAGGGCGAAAGGGCGCGTGTAATCATTCCGGGCTTTAGCTGACGGAGGCTTTAGCCCCCTAGCTGTATTAGAATCGAATAATGTTATTTAACTCCTACGAATTTATCTTTCTGTTTCTTCCGATCGCATTTCTTGGCTATTTCCTGGTCGCTAGAAAGGGACGCGAGCTGGCGATCGCTTGGCTGGTGCTGGCGTCCCTGTTCTTCTATGGCTGGTGGAATCCCGCTTATCTACTGCTGATTATCGCCTCCATGTTAGTCAACTTCGGCATTGGCAAGGCCTTGAGCAAGACGCATGGGAGCACTGGCGGAAGATCGAAACTGCTCCTGACGCTCGGCATTGCGCTCAACCTGGGGGTGCTGGGTTACTACAAGTACGCCGGTTTCTTCATCGAGAACCTCAACGCAATAGCTGGTATCGATTATCATTTGAAGACGATCGTCTTACCCTTGGCAATCTCTTTCTTCACGTTCCAGCAAATCGCTTATCTGGTGGATGCTTATCGCGGCATCACCAAGGAGTACCGTTTCTCTCACTACGCACTGTTCGTCACCTTTTTCCCGCAACTGATCGCCGGACCTATCGTGCATCACAACGAGATGCTACCGCAATTCGCACGACGCGAAGCGCTTCGTGCCAGTCTCTCCAATATCTGCATCGGATTGAGCATATTCGCCATCGGGTTATTCAAAAAGGCTGTCCTGGCTGATGGTATCGCGAACTACGGAACCACGGTCTTCGATTCTGCGGCAAATGGCTCAGAGTTGGCTTTTTTTGGCGCATGGGGCGGCGCATTGGCCTATACCATGCAGCTTTATTTCGATTTCTCCGGTTACTCCGACATGGCAATCGGTGGAGCGCGAATCTTTGGGATTCGGTTGCCGCTCAATTTCCATTCACCCTACAAGGCTACAAACATCGTCGAGTTCTGGCGCCGCTGGCACATGACGCTATCCCGGTTTCTTCGCGACTACCTCTATATCCCTCTCGGGGGCAATCGCAAAGGCAAGATCCGGCGTTACATCAACCTGATAACCACCATGCTGCTGGGTGGATTATGGCATGGCGCGGGCTGGACTTTCGTCATCTGGGGCGCCTTGCATGGCAGCTACCTCATCATCAATCATGCCTGGATTCACGCGCGCGAGGCATTGGGACTGCCCCGTCATGCCGAGCCATCACGAATGGACAAGTCGCTTTCCTGGCTACTGACTTTTCTAGCGGTCGTCGTTGGCTGGGTATTCTTCCGCGCCAACGACCTCGACAGTGCAATGGCAATACTGCGGGGCATGTCCGGAATGAATGGCGTTGCGCTTCCGAACGCCATACTTCTCCGCTTGGGAGAAATCGGCGATTGGTTGGCAAGCATCGGCATTCATCCACGCCTTGGCGGTGGATCCGAGTTCACATTGACCTATCTATGGGTCATCTCTCTGCTGACGATCGCCCTGTTCGCCCCCAATACACAACAGATCATGGCGAACTTTGAACCTGCCCTCACGCCCTATCCGAGCAACGGACGCTACCAGATAAACCCGATCGACAAGTTAGAGTCGCTAGCGAGCTGGAGGCCTTCGGCCAGATGGGCTGTCATTACCGGCGTGATCGCGGCGCTGGGCGTGTTGGCGCTCAGCAGTGTTTCCGAGTTTCTCTACTTCCAGTTCTGATGAATACACAGCATTCGGAGTACCACCGCTTCATTCGCTTGTCACTGATAGTGCTTGTTATCACCTTGCTTAGCGCCGCGGGTTTCAACGCTCTCATCGACCCCTACGATCTTTTCGGGACCACTCGCATCAAAGGACTCAACGCGCTGAAACCAGCCGCGGGAACCCATATCCGACTGTCGAAACCCTATATGGTCGGCCGTTTCTCACCTAGAACCCTGATCGGTGGAAATTCCCGGCCTGAACTCGGTCTGGATCCACGCGATACATGCTGGACACAGGCAGACCGCCCCGTGTTCAACATCGGCATACCCGGCGCCGACATCTTCATGCAAGCCAGAATGCTACAGCACGCGATCGCGTCCGGAGCAAAAAAAGGCGACAAACGGGTATTCTGGGGGCTGGATTTCATGGATTTTCTCGACCGTCGAGCAGCGCTGAAAGACAAGAGGACAGTCTGGCCCGGTTCAACGCATGACTACGAGAGCCGCTTGGCGGTTACCGCCAACGGCCAGATCAACCCAGATCGTCCGTGGCGCAAATTGAAGGATACCGTTCTTACCCTGTTCTCTATCGATACGCTGAAAGACAGCCTATATACACTATTTTCCCAGGGTAACGTCAACGCAACGACACGGCGGGTGGATGGCTTCAACCCCGCGCGCGACTATGTCGACGCCATTGCGCTTGAAGGGCAAGCAGTCCTTTTCATACAAAAGAACCGAATGTTGGCGAAGACCTTCGCGCGAACCGATCTCTCGGTATTCGGCAACGGCCGACAATGGTCCCAGGATTTCGAGACCGTCAGCCGCATCCTCGAATATCTGAAGAAAAATGGTGTGAAGGCAACCTTGTTCATCAATCCCTACCATGTCGACTATCTGACGCTGATCGCCCTGTCGAGCCGCTGGCAAGAGTTTGAACAATGGAAACGGCAGCTACAGCACCTCGCGAAAACACATGATGTCGATCTTTGGGATTTTGCCGTCCTCAATGACTTCACCCGCGAGAGCCTGGCAAGCGCCGAAAACCGTACCTTAAAATGGTTCTGGGAACCAGCGCACTATAAATCCGCATACGGCCATCTCATGCTGCGCCAACTTCTCGATGCGCCCTGTCCTTCGCGAGAACCCAAGCCGGTGGGCGCGCTTTTGACGCCTGACACCATGGCACCACATCTCCGGCATGAACGTGACGCCATGATGCGCTACCTAAAAAACAATCCCAAGCAACTCAATAGACTCCGAGCCTATTTTCCTGGAACGGCGGATGGCGCATAATCGAGAAGCCCTAGCCCGGATTTCTCACCGGGTCGCGTAGCGAGGCCGCTCAAGGTGGTGTGATGGCTGGCGTTCGCGACCGAGGGCCGCGCAGGCGTAGTCGACACTACGTTGAGCGGCCCGACCGAGTGAACGCCAGTCAGCGCGCCGCATTGGGCAGCCGCAGTCGTGAACGGGTGAGAAATCCGGCCGAGCCTCTCGTATCTTGCGGGATATTTTACTCGGGCGCTCGGAATACGGACGCGCTTTACCGCTCATAACGACTCAGCGTGCAGGAACACAGAACCGTAACTGTTCGGACTACAGCTGAAATGCGCGCCAGATCAAGGGGAGGAACGTGATCGCAACACGGCTTCCACGTCCTGCTCTGGCCAGCATCCTGTCGATGACATAGAGAGGGTGCATTTCAGTGGTAAGCTGATGGTTACTGCCGCTCAAAGTCTTGACCATGATGCCATAAAGGCATCTCGAAAAATCGACATACCCAAGTGGAACAGGGATGCCCCACCCTTTTCGATCACCATAAGTGATTAAAAATGTAAGCAAAGAGACAATCGCATTTTCTCCTTGCGACGAGAAAAATTCCATGGAAGGAATTTTTCGAGATCCCCATAATGCATTGGCATTCGGATTGCTCAGGAGCTTAGCAGGATGTTGAAAAAGTTCTTCCATAGACTTTTTCAACGACGGAATCGGAAAATGCGATTTCCCGTTTCCTTCATTTTCAATGACTTGCAGTCATCGAAAATGACGGTACATCCCTGTACCGCGCACAGGCCGTCGAAAAATGCCATTTTTCAACGGCCTGTTAGAGGTGGCATGGGTTGTGTATTACCCCCAGATCCAACATCTGGGAATACTCATCAATTCTCGCGCCCAGCCGATACGATGGTTATGGATTCCGTCTATCCATGTTGTTCCACGACAAGCGGCGACGACTTAAATGCAGGAGGAGAAAAGAGGCTTGAAGATACTTGTTTATGGAGCCGCCGAGTTTTCCTCAACAGTTGCTGATCTTGCCAGACATTGTGGCCATGAAGTGATTGGGCTTATCAGCGACAACGAAAACGACCCGGGCACCCTCGGAAAATTGAATGACGTAGCGCAAACTCACCCTCCAAATGAGTTTGGCTTGGCTATCGGAATAGGCTACCGTAATCTATGCGGGAGATGGAAAGCATGGCGCACCGCCAAGGCTCTCGGGTACAGTGCTCCACCACTCATCCATCCGTCAGCCTATATCGCCGACAACGCTCGGATCCGGAACGGGGCGATGATCATGGCCCGCGCGATCGTGGACGTTAGAGTAGACATTGGCGAATTGGCGGTTGCCTGGCCTGGTGCTTGCATCAATCACGACGCGAAAGTGGGCGACAACACTTTCCTGTCTCCTGGCGCAATTGTCTGCGGGTTCAGCAAGGTGTCATCGAATAACTTCATCGGCGCTGGCGCCATCATCGTCGATCATTGCACGGTTCCAGCCAATTCCTTCATCAAGGCAAACACGGTTTTCAACGGTCGGTGAAATGAAAAAGGTGGCAATAATCCAATCGAACTATATACCTTGGAAGGGGTATTTCGATCTGATAAATGATGTTGATGAGTTTATACTCTATGATGACATGCAATACACGAAACGAGACTGGAGGAACAGAAATAAAATAATGACATCCAGAGGGCTAAAATGGCTTACCATACCAACCGAATCAAAGGGAAAATATCTCCAAAAAATAAAGGAGACAATCGTTAGCGATGCCGAATGGCATCATAAACATCTCAGGATGCTACACGAAAATTATCGTCACGCACCTTACTATGAGCAGCTTCTACCGTTAATATCAAGTCTCTACGAAAAAGCATCAAAACAGACGCATCTTAGCCAGATCAATCATATCTTCTTAGCCGGAATATGCTCACTGTTGGGAATAGATACTCGCATATCCTTTTCAATGGAATACCCTCTCGTCAAGGGAAAAACGGAACGTCTTGTCGGGCTGTGCTGCCACTGCAAAGCCACGCATTATATATCCGGACCATCCGCAAGAAACTATATCGATGCACAAATTTTCTCCAACAACAATATTCAGTTGGAGTGGAAAAGCTATTCCAATTATCCGGAATACAGACAACTCGGCACTAATTTCGAACATGGAGTAACCATTCTTGACCTGCTTTTCAACGTCGGACCGGATGCATCGTGGTACATATGGGGCTGGCGAAGTTAATGCTCTCACAAGTCGATCGCCTGCGAAATCATTGTCGCATTTACTGCCGTGATGAGTATAACACCCCGCCGTCGTTATGGTTGCCTGTAATTAGATCTTGGGGACCTCCCAAGCTGGGCACTGAAAATGCGCTCTGCATTCCCACACCTCCCTGTGGGTTACGCCGAGGCCAAACTCACAGGAACGCATCCACGACGCTCCAACAGACGAATAAACTAGCAGGATGTTGACCACGTACCTTCCCGCTATGACGGAAACTCTCATATGATCCCATTCAACAAACCGTATATGACAGGCAAGGAGCTGTGGAACATTGCCCAGGCGCATGTGAACGGCCATTTAGCTGGCGACGGGCCTTTTACGAGCAAGTGTCATGTTTGGTTGGAACAGACTATCGGGTCGGAGAAAGCACTACTCACCCACTCATGTACCGCCGCTTTGGAGATTGCGGCTATCCTTCTGGATTTAAAACCGGGAGATGAAGTGATAATGCCGTCCTATACATTTGTATCCACAGCAAACGCTTTCGTATCTCAAGGCGCCATACCGGTATTCATCGACATCCGTTCTGATACATTGAACATCGACGAGACAAAGATAGAACAAGCGATCACCAACAGAACCCGCGCTATAGTTCCCGTCCACTATTCCGGAGTCGGATGCGATATGGACACTATTATGTCAATCGCAAGCCGACATGGATTGATCGTAATCGAAGATGCCGCTCAAGGCGTCTTGGCTTCATACAAAAATACCCCCTTGGGAGGAATTGCTCAACTCGGAACGCTATCCTTCCATGAAACAAAAAATATCATTGCCGGCGAGGGAGGAGCATTGCTCATAAATGACCCGATATTCATAGAACGTGCTAAAATCATCCGAGAGAAAGGTACGAATCGTGATGCCTATTTTAGAGGAATTGTCGACAAGTATACCTGGGTAGATACTGGATCGTCCTATCTTCCTGGAGAGATCATTGCGGCGTTTCTATACGCGCAAATACAAGAAGCCGAAGATATTACTTCTCGAAGAATCAGCATGTGGAACACATATCACCATGCATTCTCGAACCTGGAGGCGAAAGGATTATGCAGACGGCATTTTATTCCAGCTCATTGCCAACACAATGCACACATGTATTATTTACTACTCAACACCATGGAAGACAGAAATAAATTAATAGACACCTTGAGGGAAATGAATATCCAAGCTGTCTTCCACTATATTCCATTACATAGCTCGCCTGCCGGGAAAAAATTCGCCAGAACTTCTGGCAATATGTCCGTCACCAACAACCTCTCCCAACGCCTGGTCAGGCTACCGCTCTGGATAGGGCTGGAAGATAAAATTATCGATATAGCAAATACAGTGAATAGCATCATTGAAGAAATTTACTCAA
The DNA here is from genome assembly GCA_026984055.1 of Sedimenticola sp. Classification (GTDB taxonomy): domain Bacteria; phylum Pseudomonadota; class Gammaproteobacteria; order Chromatiales; family Chromatiaceae; genus JALSSX01. The sequence continues at coordinate 15,059 of JALSSX010000321.1, forward strand.
AATAAACATGCCGGCTCGATTCCATAAAGATAGCGATACGCCAAAGAATGAAAAGAACGCTCACAACACTTGATAAAAAACCAAACATCTCCAGCACACACCTCGCGGGACGCGCACTATCGAGCCTAAAACTCATAAAACGCCGTCTTCATAATCTAACGCTCAAATCTTCCTTCCTTATTTCCAACATTAGAAGAATAGCAAGATCCCGTACCATTCAAAAACGTGAGCTACAAAAGCACAAGTGTGGCAATTGGAAAAATCTTATCATATACCTTATCCCCCAGCCTAGGCGGGTCACTGGCGGTGTAATGCAGATATATTCGCTGCATGGGATGACTCAGGAACATTTCCAGGACTCCAGTACCGGCACGCTGATCTGCTGGATTCCAGGTGAAGGTATTAGCCTATACAAGCACGAAGGGTTCAAAAATGATATAACCGTATTTCCCTTGGGACTAGTCTTGGATAGCATTTCTCCGGATTGTAAAATCCTGCTACACCTACCCGAATTTGCAGCAACAAGAATATTGAATAACCTTGGAGTAAAGCGACTGTCTTATCTGAGAAATAACCATGGCTTGCGCCTCAATATACTGAACCAGAATGCAGAAGTGATGCTTACGCCTGAAGAATTGATGGAAATCAAAAACTTGTTTCCCGACCTAACCTGTACGGTTGGAAATTCCGTGTGGGCCTCCAATTCCGAGAGAGAAAGGCTAGGAATTCCACTGCATGTCATCCCTACTTGGTATTACCCTGACGATGCGCCATGGCAACCTTATGAATCAAAAAAAGACTTGATGATCGTATCGCCCGACAGGCACCCGGCACGAAAAATGGTTTTGGATGCTCTCCACGCCCATCTACCCGATATCGAGATCCGCGTAATCCGAGGACTCGAGTACGAAAAATACCTGGACTTGGAGAAACGGGCAAAATGGTCTTTGACTTTTGGAGAAGGGCTGGACGGATATTTCTACGGCCCCGTGCTTCGTGGTGGCATCGCATTCGCCGTGCGAAACAGTACCTTCGATCTACTACCAAAAAAAACCTATAAAACTCTGTATGATAGCTATGAAGATATGACGGAGCATATTGCATCAGACATACGTATCCTTGACAGCAAAAACCGCTATGAATCATACAACGGCGAGTTACGTACACCCTTACTATCGGTTCTTGGAAGAGATCGAACATTCACAGCGATGTCCGCCTATTATGAAGGTAGTCTTTCCTTACCTTAGTCGATCAGATTTCCCATTACTGAATCCAATATGATGAGATATAACAACCCTGTATTTATTTGCGGCGCTTTACGTTCTGGAACCACTGTCCTTCACCTTATGCTCGACAACCATGAGCAGATAAACAATCCGGGTGAGTTTGACTTCTTATTTGATTTCATCAAGGCTGACAACCACTACCCAGATCCTGATCAATTCATTTCCTGGTTGAATTCAAATCGGATATTTCTCTCGCACAACATACCCATCATCCATCCCAAGCCTTGTTTCGAAGACATAATTATCGACCTTGTCGCCAGCTATTCCAGATCTGGAGCATTGACATCCTTGACTATTCATCGAAACTTTCACCTTGTCCCGAATTTTTTCCCTGATTCTCGTTATGTCCATTTGCTGAGAGATCCTCGGGATGTCGCCAGATCCAGCATCCCAATGGGTTGGGCGGGAAATGTATGGTATGGCGTCGACCACTGGATAGATACAGAGAAAAGCTGGGATAAATTACAAAGTATTCTCGACCCTGAACAATATATAGAGATTCATTATGAAGAACTCATGCAAAACCCTGAAAGTATATTAATTGACGTTTGTTCATTCCTGGAAATACCTTACTCTAACACGATGCTCTCCTACCCGGATCATTCGACCTATGCAGGCCCGGACCCCACCTTGACAGAGCAATGGAAGCTAAAGTCAAATCCTAAAGACGTCAGACTAATAGAGAACAAAGCGAGTACTCTAATGAAGGCTAGAGGATACGATATATCATTTACTAACGCCTTACCGCCGTCCTTCCCAAAAAGAATCTATCTCGCACTTCAAAATAAAACGTATCGTGCTATATTCGGGGCAAAACGTTATGGCCTACCACTTTACATCATTGATCGTCTCTCCCGTCGATTTGGACCCGATAAACTCAGGTCTTATTGCCATTCTCGCATGGACGAGATCGACATATCATACCTGAAGTAACATGAGCCACTCGACGCTTTATCGTTTGTCCGTGATAATAATAAACTACAACACGGCTGAACTAACAATCAATTGCCTTGAATCACTTATACCTCAGCTTGATGGCATACGTTCGAAGGTGATCGTCATCGATAATGCATCTACCGACTCGTCCGCCAAGAAAATATCAACATGGATACATGATGAATCTCATACGCAGATCGTCAGCCTGGTGAAATCACCAACTAATCTCGGATTTTCCGGTGGCAACAACCTGGGAATCGAATACTGTAGCGCATCCTATTATCTGCTTCTCAATAGTGACACCATCGTACGTGACAACGCAATAAGCATACTCCTGAGCGTAGGCGACAACGATACCGGTGCCGGATTGGTGAGCCCTCGACTGGAGTGGCCAGACGGCAAGCCACAGGAAAGCTGTTTTCGCTGCTTCACTCCCATAAGCGAACTTATCGCGTCGGCTCGGACTGGACCCATTACACGACTCTTCCGCCGCTATGATGTACCTCTACCCGTGCATGACGAACCCAGCTATCCGGAATGGACGAGCTTCGCTTGCATACTGATCAAATCCAATGTGTTCGAAGATATCGGGCTGCTGGATGCGGGATACTTCATGTACTTTGAAGACGCATCTTTCTGCTGCCTCGCGAAACAGAGAGGTTGGTCCATCGTCAACGAACCAGCGGCGCGCATCGTTCATCTTCGTGGCGGTAGCTCATCAGTAAAGCGTCGCGCGTTGGCAAGAGAAAGACTACCTCGCTACTACTATGCGTCTCGATCGCGGTATTATTATATCCATTTTGGCCATGTAGGATTAACCACCGCTAACTTACTATGGTGGATCGGGCGGTTGATCTCAAAAACACGTGAATTGATGGGTCGAGATGATAGGCATATATGCCGAAATCAATGGAGAGATATCTGGATAAATTGGATCGACCCAATGCGACCCTATATTAAGAAAAATGAGGAAGAAGATGCCAAATAAACCAGACTTTATCATTATAGGTTCGATGAAATCGGCAACCAGCTCACTCTATCAGCAACTGTCGATCCAAGATGGCATTTTCATGTGTTCACCAAAAGAGCCGAACTTCTTCAGTGATGACAATAACTACCGGAATGGAATCGCTTGGTATGAAGACCTCTTCAGGCACTCAAGGCGCACGGATATTTGTGGAGAAGCCAGCACACATTATACCAAGTTGCCCACCTATCCGCATACCATCGAACGCATGCGAGATCATTTAAAAAAAGTAAAATTACTTTATGTTTTACGTAACCCTATCGACAGACTTATCTCTCACTATATCCATGAATGGAGCCAAGGGGTCATCACATGCAATATTGATAAGGCCATAAATAACCATCGGGAACTCATCGAGTATAGCTATTATAATAGACAAATCGAGCCGTATCTTTCTGCTTATGGAAGAGATTCCATCCTGCTGTTATCCTTCGACCGCTTGAAATATCATCCCCAAGCTGAGTTCGAGAGGGTGTGTCGATTCATAGGATATGAGAAACATCCCAAGTGGGCCGTGGATCTTCCGCCAAGCAATGTCTCCAGGGACAGAGTCAAGCGATTTCCATTCTACGATGTCCTTATCGAATCCCCGTTTGCACGGGGCATCAGACGAACTCTGGTTCCGAAATCCTGGCGAGCCCGGATAAAGCGGCACTTAACGATGCAGCAGCGCCCACAGCCGTCCAATGATTCGGTACAAAAGCTGGAAACGCTCTTCAATCAGGATCTTCATCTCCTTGGCCATAAGCTGGGCCTACCCGATCTGAATTGTTCCAATTTCTCCCGTTTGACATCTGAAGCACCGCTCGAATGGGTGCGTCATGATGACTAATTCGATGCCGCTGCACATAGACACGGGTGCCGTGGTCATCGGAAGGAACGAAGGCGAGCAGCTTCGCGCCTGCCTACGGTCAGTCAAACGCAAACTGCAACATGTCGTCTACGTGGATTCCGGTTCTACGGACGATAGCATCGATATCGCCATCGAATCCGGGGTCGAGGTCGTGCGTTTGGATTTATCGACGCCGTTCACTGCCGCGAGAGCGCGAAATCTTGGATTTTCGAGGCTGAACGAATCCATGCCGGATGTTGACTTCATTCAGTTTATCGACGGCGATTGTGAACTCGCTCCTGAGTGGCTGGAAACCGCAGTAGCATTTCTGAAGCATAATGACAACGTTGGTGTCGCTTGCGGCAGAAGGCGGGAACGCTACCCGGAGGCTACCGTATACAATTGGCTTTGCGATATCGAGTGGAATACTCGCATCGGTGAAACCCGGGCTTGTGGTGGAGATGCGCTGATGCGTAAAACTGCATTCACAGAGTCCGGCGGTTTCCGTGATGGATTGATCGCGGGCGAGGAACCTGAGTTGTGCCTGCGCCTTCGCCAGAAACACTGGCGCATATGGCGACTCGATGAAGAGATGACGCTACACGATGCCCGGATTATGCGATTCAAACAGTGGTGGACACGCGCTACGCGCGCGGGCCATGCTTTTGCCGAGGGCGCGTGGATCCATGCCGCAGGCCATGAGAAACATTGGGCGAAAGAAACCTTGCGCGCAATCATCTGGGGTATTGGCATCCCCATCTTCGGATTTATCCTGGGCTTGATCGATCCACGCTTTTTCCTCGTTTTTCTACTCTATCCCATACAGTTAATACGGCTCATGATCCGAGGTAAAAAAATGTCAATGCGGCAACGATTTTTTCATGCCTGTTTCTTACTCCTTGGAAAATTCGCTGAGGCTGCCGGGATACTCAAATTTCTGTTTGGCCGATTACGAGGTAAAACTCATGGAATAATCGAATACAAATAGCCGCACACGAATAGCGCGGTAAAACTCACTTTCATGACGAATGTCGGACGACCCATTACATGTCAACCATCGCCTACCTTGTAAATCAATACCCTAAAGTCAGCCACAGCTTTATTCGGCGTGAGATTTTCGCATTGGAGAGAAAGGATATTCAGATCAAAAGATTCTCGCTCCGTTCAAGTCCGGAAATGCTTGTGGATCCTGACGACCAAGTCGAATCCCGGAAGACATGCTCTCTCTTGAATGCGTCCTGGCCGACCCACGCGAGATCGAGCTTCACTCTGCTGATGACTCGGCCGGCGCGATTTCTTCGCGCCTTCAGCCAGTGCCTCGCCATGGGCTACCGATCCAATCGCGGCTTGATCCGTCACCTTTTTTACTTCATCGAAGCCTGCACGCTCAGCCAACAGCTACGGAAACACGATATCTCACATATCCATGCTCATTTTGGCACAAATTCCGCCGCGGTCGTGATGCTGACCCACCATCTCACCGGAAGCACTTACAGCTTTACCATCCACGGGCCGGAGGAATTCGACAAGCCAGAATGTCTGGCCATCGCGCGAAAAGTGCGATACGCCGCCTTCGTCGTCACCATCAGCTCCTTTGGACGCAGCCAGATCTATCGATGGATCCCGTGCGACGACTGGCCCAAGATCAAGGTGATCCATTGTGGTCTCGAACCGGCCTACCGCGATAACACGATCCCGGTCCCGGATAACCGACGGCTGGTCTGTGTCGGGCGCCTGTGCGAGCAGAAGGGACAGCTACTGCTCGTTCAGGCCGTTGCGAGACTCGTCAGGGATCAGACGGATATCAAGCTGATATTAGCCGGCGACGGCCCACATCGCGCCGAGATCGAGCAACTCATCGACCAATACGGCCTCCAGGCATACATCGAGATCACCGGCTGGGTCAGCAGCCAACAGGTCCGCAAGGAGCTGCTCGCCGCCCGCGCGCTGGTTCTGCCGAGCTTCGCCGAAGGCCTGCCGGTCGTTATCATGGAAGCCATGGCGCTGCGGCGACCCGTGCTCTCGACTTATGTCGCCGGCATCCCCGAGCTGGTGATTCCTGGCGAGAACGGTTGGTTGATCCCGGCCGGTTCCATCGACTTGCTCGCCGACGGGCTGAAACAAGTGCTGGACACCTCTCCATCCAAACTGCGGGAATTCGGTGAAAAAGCGCAACAACGCGTACTCTCCAGGCACGATATCGAGAAGGAGGCAGAAAGGTTGAAACAGCACTTCCTGTCTTGCACTGGCAGCACCCGATGCTGACGATCTTTCTGCTCATCCTAGCCGCCCCCATCATGCTTGCGGCTGGGGTATTCTCACTGGAAGTGGCCAGCTCACTGGTCTCGCTCATCTGGCCTCGAAGCATCGACGACACCGAGCCGACCACCCGCCCCACCATCGCCGTGCTGGTTCCCGCGCACAACGAATCGAAAGTCATCACGGAAACCTTGCGAAGCATCCATCAACAGCTCGACGGAAACGACCGCTTGCTGGTCGTCGCCGACAACTGCACTGATGATACCGCCGCGATCGCCGCCAAGCACCATGCCAAAGTGATCGAACGCCACGACACCCGACAACGAGGAAAAGGCTTTGCGCTGGACTATGGCATCCAATGGCTGTGTCACCATCCGCCTGCCATCGTGATCATCGTGGATGCCGATTGCATCGTGGGCGATGGTGCGATCACGCGCTTGGCAACGACCGTAAGCACGACGGACGCGCCAGCCCAAGCATGCTATCTGCTGACACACAGCGGAGACGCCAGCCTACGCCAGCGTATCGCCGAGTTTGCCTGGAAGGTGAAGAACCAAGTCAGGCCGCTCGGTTTGCATCGCGCCGACCTCGGCTGCCAGCTCACTGGCTCCGGCATGGCTTTCCCATGGAAACTGATCTCATCGGCGCCTCTAGCAAATGCCAACATCGTCGAAGACCTGAAGCTCGGCATCGACCTGGCCTTGTCTGGCCACGCCGCCAGCCTCTGCCCAACCGCCGAGGTCATCAGCGAGTTTCCGCGAAGCGACTCGGCCGCGAGCACGCAGCGTACCCGATGGGAACACGGCCACCTCCGCACCATCCTGACCGAAGTGCCCGGAATGATGCTAGCCGCAATCAAGAACCGGGATCCCAGAATTCTGGCGCTGGCACTGGATTTGGCCGTGCCCCCGCTTACGATGCTGACTTTATTACTGCTAACCTTGACCCTGGCCTACGCGGGCGTGGCTTGCTTCGGGCCGACCTTCCCGTTGATCGCAATGCTTGCCTCCGCAGCCGTGTTCGGTCTGTCGGTCATGGCAGCCTGGTTCTTCTGGGGGCGCCACACGGTTTCGCTCACCGATCTACTCGCCCTGCCCATCTATATGCTTGCCAAGCTACCGATTTATCTGCGCTTCTGGCGGAAGAGACAGAAAGACTGGGTGCGAACCGACCGCAACTGAACCGCCACGCCCCGCCGTACCCATCAACAAGCATCCTCCTCGCAACGCTGCTTCGTGCGGATATGGTAGATCGCCGATACCGGAGTGATCGCCACCAGGCCGTCACCCTCCAAACCGGTATGCGCCGCGCGCATGATGATTTCGGCGGTCTCCTCCGCCTTGCTGGCGGCGATGAATACCTCCATGCGCACATGAGACACCATCCAGTCGTTACGGAAGAAATCCGCGTAATCGCCATAGCCCTTGACATGGCTTAGGCTCATACCCGGCACGCCGGCTTGGTGCAAGCGCTTCTCGATCGCGGCTACCGCAGCCGGCCTGACGATCGCCGTTATTTTTGCAAAACTCATATTGCCTCCTTCGGCTCGGGAATGTCTCGCGGCAAGCCACGTTGTTTCCAGATCAGAAATACCGCCGGGATCACGATCAGAGTCAGCACGGTTGCACTGAGCATGCCGCCAACCATCGGCGCGGCGATGCGCCGCATCACCTCCGAGCCTGTGCCACCGCCGAGCATGATAGGCAGCAGGCCGGTAACGATGGCGGCAACGGTCATCATGATCGGCCGAACACGCAACAGCGCGCCTTCGATCACCGCGACACGCACGTCCTGGCGTGTCGGCTCTCTACCGTGATGCGCAGCATCGTCCAGCAGCCGTCGCAAGGCCTGATTCAGATAGACCAGCATCACCACGCCGATCTCCACCGACACCCCGGCCAGCGCAATAAAGCCCACGCCGACCGCAACGGACAGGTTATAGTCGAGCAGATACAGCAGCCAGATACCACCGACCAGGGCGAGCGGCAAGGTTCCGATGATGATCAGCACCTCAGTCAGGTTGCGAAAGTTCAGATACAGCAGCAACACGATGATCGCCAGGGTCACCGGCACCACCGTGGCCAGCTTCTCCCTCGCCCGCAGCATATACGCATACTGCCCAGACCAAGCGATCGAATACCCCGACGGCAGTTTCAGCTTCTCGGCCACGGCGCGTTGCGCGTCGATCACGTAAGAACCCAGATCCCGACCCTGGATATCGATATAGGTCCAGCCGTTCAAGCGAGCATTCTCGGTCTTGATCATGCCCGGTCCGGATTCGATCTGGATATCGGCGACCTCCGCCAGCGGGATATGCGCGCCTGCCGGCGTGACCACCGGCAGATTGCGGATCTTCTCCAGCGAGTTGCGCAACTGGCGGGGATAACGCAGGTTCACCGGATAACGCTCCAGCCCCTCAACCGACTGGGTGACGCGCATCCCGCCCAGCGCGGTACGCACGACCTCCTGTACATCGGCGATGTTCAGGCCGAAGCGCGCCGCCGCGCGGCGATCGATGTTGATGGTCACATAACGCCCGCCAGCAACTCGCTCGGAATACACCGATACCGTGCCCGGCACCTGTTTGATCACCGCTTCGAGCTGCTTGCCGACCCGTTGGATGACCTTCAGGTCCGGCCCCGCCACCTTCACGCCGACCGGCGTCTTGATACCGGTGGCAAGCATGTCGATGCGATTCTTGATCGGCATCACCCAAGCGTTGGTCAGACCTGGAAACTTCACCAGGCTGTCCAGCTCACGCTTCAGCTTTTCCAAGGTCATGTCCGGGCGCCATTCATCCCTCGGCTTCAACTGTATCGTAGTCTCCACCATCGTCAACGGCGCTGGGTCGGTGGCCGACTCCGCACGGCCCATCTTGCCGAACACCCGTTTCACCTCCGGCACGGTCTTTATCAGCCGGTCGGTCTGTTGCAGGATTTGTTGTGCCTTGCCGATGGATACCGCCGGGAAGGTGCTCGGCATATACAGCAGATCACCCTCGTCCAGATCGGGCATGAACTCACTGCCGATCTTGTCCAACGGCCAAAAGCCGACGACGATCAGCACCAACGTCAGCAACAACAGCAGGCGTGGAACGCGCAACACCAGATGGATCACCGGCCGATAGACCGCGATCAGCAGGCGGTTGATCGGGTTCTTCGTCTCCGGCGTCACATGGCCGCGAATGAAGTAACCCATCAGCACTGGCACCAGGGTGATCGACAGACCGGCCGCTGCCGCCATCGCGAAGGTCTTGGTGTAGGCTAGCGGCGCGAACAGCCGCCCCTCCTGGGCTTCCAGCGTAAACACCGGTAGAAAGCTCAAGGTAATGATCAGCAACGAAAAGAACAGCGACGGCCCAACCTCGATGGCCGCCTGAGACATCACCGCCCAGCGGTTCTCCTTGGTCAGCGGGGTCTTCTCGATATGCTTATGAACATTCTCGATCATCACAATGGCCGCGTCCACCATCGCGCCGATCGCGATTGCGATGCCACCCAGCGACATGATGTTCGCATTGATTCCCATGTGCTGCATGATGATGAAAGCAGCCAGAATGCCGACCGGCAACGACAGAATCACCACCCATGCCGAGCGTAGATGAAACAAAAATACCGCGCAGACGATCGCGACGACGATGAATTCTTCCAGCAGCTTGCCGTTCAGCGTCTCCACGGCGCGATGAATCAAACCAGAGCGATCATAGGTCGGCACGATCTCGACGCCATCCGGCAGGCCTTGGGACAGCGCCTCCAGCTTCTTCTTCGTATCGGCTATCACCGACAGCGCATTCTCGCCAAACCGCATCACGATGACCCCGCCGACAACCTCGCCTTCGCCATCCAACTCGGCGATGCCACGCCGCATCCGGGGACCGAGTCGGATCTGCGCGACATCGCCGAGCGTCACTGGCGCCCCTTTGTCGCTGATGCCCAGCGGGATCTCGCGCAAGTCCTCGATACCGTGAATATAACCGGTCGCGCGCACCATGTATTCGGCCTCGCCCATCTCGATCACCGAACCACCCGATTCCTGATTACCGCGTTGAATCGCCTTGCGGATGCGCGACAGATTCAAGCCATAGGCGCGTAGACCGTCAGGATCGACGACCACCTGATACTGCTTCACCATGCCACCGATGGTGGCGACCTCGGAGACCCCCGGAACGGTCTGCAACTCGAACTTCAAGTACCAGTCCTGTAGGCCGCGCAGTTGCGCCAGATCCAGCTTGCCGCTGCGATCCACCAGTGCATACTCATACACCCAGCCAACACCAGTCGCGTCCGGACCGAGTTCCGGCTTCGCATCCGAGGGCAGCTTGCCCGCAGCCTGAGACAGGTATTCGAGCACCCTGGATCTCGCCCAGTACGGATCGGTGCCATCCTCGAAGATCACATAGATGAAGGAATCACCAAAGAACGAATAGCCACGTACATTGGTCGCCTTTGGCACCGACAGCATCGCCGTGGTCAGCGGATAGGTCACTTGGTCCTCCACCACCTGCGGCGCCTGACCGGGGAAGCTGGTCTTGATGATGACTTGCACATCGGACAGATCCGGGATCGCGTCCAGTGGCGTATGCTTCACCGCGTACAACCCCCAACCGCTCAGAAGCAAGGTCAGCAGCAGCACCATGAAGCGGTTGCGCAGCGACCATTCGATAATCCCCCGAATCATGGCTGACCCCCGGCATCGATATGCCGCAGCGAGACGACGCAATACCCATCGGCAATCTTCTCCAGGCCGAAAGCCACGGCGTCACCCGCCTTGAAGCCGGCGACATCCAACGGCTTATCGAGGCGAAACGCCATCTCCATCGCCGGCCAGCCCAGCGCCACTATCGGCTCATGGGCGAGCGTGATCTCGCCCTTCACGGGATCGATGCTGAGTACTTTTCCACTGCCACTGACAGTCTCCTCCGGCGGTAACGCGGCATCCGTGTCAGTGGTTTCCGCATCGCTCATGCGCGTGAAGCTGGACTTCAGACTGGCCTCGGAGTCGATCAGGAACTGGCCGGACACCACCACCCGGTCACCCTCGGCAAGCCCTTCGACGATCTCCACCCGATCACCGCTCTCGATGCCGGCGATCACCTCGCGCGCATCGAAGCGTCCGTCACCCAGCGCGACGATCACCCGGTCTTTGTCGCCGGCGCGGATCAACGCTTCCAGCGGAATCGACAATACAGTCTCGCGTGGGCTGGCGAACAGCTTGACGCGTGCATACATATTCGGCCGCAGCGACTCGTCGGGATTGTCGAAGCGCAGACGCGCCCGCAAGGTATGCGTCTTCGCGTTCAGGCTCGGATAGAGGTAGGCCACCCGCCCCCGCCATGCCT
>JALSSX010000322.1 GCA_026984055.1 Sedimenticola sp.
ACTCCTCTGGAAACTCTCCGCGAACGCTTCGGCATCGGGCGCCATCACTGTAAGTACCTGCTGGCGACGCTGTATCTGATCCCGGTCCTACCGTTACTGTATTTCTTCCATGCGCATGGCCTGAGCGGCGACACGCTGCTGGCCTATGCCGACGAGGCAAAAACCTACGCAACGGCTCACCCATTGGCGACGCTGACGCTGTTCTTCGCCGTATATCTGATCACTGTGCTGTATTCACTACCGACCACGGTCGCGCTGAATCTGCTCGCTGGCTATCTGTTCGGCGCCGTCTCCGGTGCATTGATCGCCTCGTTGTCCTGCACCGCCGGCGCCTATCTGCTGTACCGCCTGTACGCCTGCCTGTTCGCCGACTGCCGCTTCACGCGCAAATATCAGCCAATTCCACAGCGGCCATTCTGGGTGATCCTGCTGCTGCGCCTGTCGCCGGTGTTTCCAGCGCCGTTGATCAACGCCGCCGCCGGCATCTACCGGATTCATCGCCCAACCTTCATCCTCGCAACCTTCGCCGGCTCGTTGCCATTGATCTACGCCTATGCCGCAGTGGGTGACAGCCTGGAACACATGCATTCGGTCACGGATATCTTCTCCAGCGAAATCCTGCTGCTATTCTCGGTACTCACTGGCCTTACCCTACTGGCGATGTTCAACCCCTCCTCGGACTCGATACGTCGCGTCGTTACGCAAGCACTCCGGCATGCTGGCCCGGTGACCACGGCGAAATAGGCTTATGGACTCACTGTCGATCATCACTGCCCGCACGATGATTCCGAGGTAACGGAACTCGCCGCGACTATACCGACAGCGTGTCGGAAAGCAGCGCCGCGATCGGCCTGTTGACCCGCCGACGGCGGCGGATGAAGTACCAATACGGCCCTTTCAGATACCAGTACGGGATGCGTTGCACATGGGCGATCTGACATTCGATGGAGTCGATGATCATCTCGCGCGTGCCTTGCGTCGGATTCACCGGTCGCAGGCCCATGCGGTCTTGCAATAGCGCGACTCCCTCCCGGTGCCTGGCCAGCAGGCCGTCCCTGTCCAATCGACCGAATGCCTGGATGAAATGCCCCGGTGGACTCGGCAATGTCAATGAATCATCGACGCTGCTCGTCGTCAGACCGGCCAAGACATTACCGCCTTGCCCACGGAACAGGGTCACGAATTCCCACCACGTCTTGTCCATCACAGCGTAGCTCACCAAGTAGGTATGCGCCTCGGGATTGTGCCAGACAAGCACGTCCACCAAGGCGTCCACTCCCACCAAGCCATCGAATTCGAATCGACTGTCCGGCTCGTAGGCGTTCGCCGCCGGCCAGTCGGACACGTCCCGCATCGCGGTATCGCCCGGCACGGCGCGCAACAGCGGCTCTGGGTCGGAGAGCTTGCGTATCGTGGCAACCGTCATTCTCGAAATCAGCAGCCAGATCACCACGCTGGCCAACAGGATGAAGACTATCAGGACATACATATCGAACCCTCGGGTGAACGGCTTCAGGTCGCCGGCGTCTGGTATTCCGGCACCCATTTCTCCAACGTTTTCAACAACAGGGCCTCATCATAGCCATCGGCGGCCCGCGCCAGTTCATCAATGCCCTGGTTCAAGCGTTTCCAATCGGTCTCGCGATGATGCGCCAGCATAAGCTTGTCATGCGCGGTCTTCTCCAGACGCTCGCGATGGTGGAACAATTCCTCGTAAAGTTTCTCGCCAGCGCGCAGTCCAGTGTATTCGATCTCGATATCCTCGCCCGGCACGCGCCCGGACAGGCGGATCATCTGTTCGGCGAGATAGCCGATGCGCACCGGCTCGCCCATGTCGAGCACAAAGATCTCGCCGCCCTCCCCCAGAACGCTCGCCTGCATGATCAACAGACAGGCCTCGGGGATGGTCATGAAGTAACGCTCTATCTCTGGATGGGTCACGGTCAGCGGCCCGCCTGCCTCGATCTGCCGGCGGAACAACGGCACAACACTGCCGGCGGAACCCAGCACGTTACCGAAGCGCACGGTGATGAAACGCGTCCGCGAACGTGCGTTCTTGTTCTGGCAATACAGCTCGGCGACACGTTTCGTCATACCCATGACATTCGCCGGATTGACCGCCTTGTCGGTCGAGATCAACACAAAACGCCCGACGCCATGCCGGGACGCCGAGCGCGCGACGGTACGCGTGCCGAGCACATTGTTCACCACAGCGGCGCGCGCGTGGCTCTCCAGCATCGGTACATGCTTGTAAGCCGCGGCATGGAAGATCACATCGGGCCGCCGCGTGGCCATCATATGATCGACCAGCACCTCGTCGCATACATCGCCAAGCACCAACGCCAGCGGGAGATCCGGCCAGCGGCGACGCAACTCCATCTCGATCCGATAGAGGTTGTGCTCACTGTTGTCCTGCACGATCAACAGGCGTGGCGACAGCCGGGCGATCTGGCGACACAATTCGGCGCCGATCGAACCGCCGCCGCCAGTGATGAGGATCGTCCTCGCATCGAGACATTCTCGAATCGCGGCATTGTCCAGCACGATCGGCTCACGACCGAGAAGATCCTCGATCAACACGTCGCGCAGCTCGCTGACCCGCACCCGTCCCTTAATCAGCGTGGACAACTGCGGCACAGTGCGGAACGGCAGACCGGTGCTCTCGACCAGCTCGACGATACGCCGCATCTGCCTGACACTGGCAGACGGTACCGCCAGGATGATCAGATCGATGGCCAGCTCGGTGGCCATCCTTGGAATGGTGTCGCAACCGCCGACGATGCGCACACCACGCACCTCGGCGCCCCAGCGACGCCGATTGTCGTCGACAAAGGCAACGACGCGATAGCCGCCGTCGTCACTCTCGCGTTCCAGGTCGCGCACAAGCATGTCGCCGGCGCGCCCGGCGCCGACGATCAACACGCGCGGTGCATTGCTCAGATTAAACTTGTGATCCTTCAGCCAGCGATAGAAGAAGCGCGCGCCACCGAGCAGCATGAACAACAACAGCGTGTACAGCACCGGTATCGAACGCGGCACGCCCTCCAGCCGGTTCCAGGCGAACAGCAGCGTGAAACACAGCATCGCGCCGACCACCACCGCCTTCAGGATGCGCATGATGTCCGGCAACGAGGCGAAACGCCAGACGCCGCGATACAGACCGAAGCTCCAGAATACCAACGCCTGCGCCACCAGCACCAATGGCAGCGATCGCAACGCCCCGGCGACGAACTCGGCGGGAATCTCCCCCAGATTGAAACGCAGCCAGAAGGCTCCCAACCAAGCGGCCGGCACCATCAACAAATCGTGCAGAAAGACGATCAGCGGCTGACGCAGGCGCAGCAACATGCGCTTCAGCCTCACGCCAACGTTCATGTCAGGACCCGAAACACCCCAGATCATGAAAGGTTGCCCGTGGTTCGGCCGCAGGATGCCCAAGGCAAGGATACCGAGGCCAAGCCTACACGGACGTATTCACGGCGTTCCCACGGATGAACAACAGGCAACCGGCAACCGGTTGCTTTCAGATTAGCAGGCCGTTGAAAAATGGCATTTTTCAACGGCCTGTGTGCGGTACAGGGATGTACCGCCATTTTCGATGACTGCAAGTCATTGAAAATGAAGGAACAGGGAAATCGCGTTTTCCGGTTCCGTCGTTGAAAAAGTCCATGGAAGGACTTTTTCAACATCCTGTTAGGATCTGGAGGGATGCTAGACATCAATCGTTGCGTCGATTCAATTCCATGCGAATCCGCGCAGTATAGATCAAGCCCAGCGCGACAGACAGTAAGGCAGTCACGGCAAGCGCCGTTCCGGATTCCAGCGCGCGCAAGGCCCATTCTCCCAGCAGGCCGGTCGCCGCCGAAGCCGCCATCAGCCACCAAGCCAGGTACAGCAGGCGACGGTGTGATCCCCCCCGCATGACAACGAGCTGATAGAAATGCTCGCGATGCGCCCGCCAGACGGCCTCGCCGCGCAGCAGGCGCCGCAACAGGGTGACGGTGCTGTCGAGCAGAAAGGGGGAGAACACCGCCACCGGCAACCAGAGACTGAACCAACCGCGCAAAAGTCCATGCAGTGACAATGCGAAGCCCAAGTAGCCCAGAGCAGTGGAACCGGTGTCACCGAGGAAGATCCGCGCGCGCGGCAGGTTCCAGCGGAGAAAACCCAGCGCCGCCAACGCGAGCAAGGCGTATACCCCGGCCGCTTCCGTCCCGGCAACCAGGAACACCGCCAACCCAAGCGCCGTGAATCCGAACACCGCCATGCTGGCGGCCAGCCCATCGGCGCCATCCATGAAGTTGTACAGGTTCACGCACCAGACACCGACGGGCAACAACAGCGGCCACCATGACCACGATATATCGAAACCGAACAGCGCCAGGGCAACCGCCAGCGACTGCGTCAACAACCGCCAGATCACCGGCAAGCCGTGCGCATCGTCGATGAAGGAGACCAGCACCAACAGCACCAGACCCAGCCACGTCGGCACCGCCGGCAGAGGCAACGGCGGGGCCAACGCGATACCACAGAGGAAGCCAAGCAGCAACCCCAGACCGCCACCACGCGACACCGGTTCCGCATGCAATGAACGCG
This sequence comes from Sedimenticola sp., assembly GCA_026984055.1. Lineage (GTDB taxonomy): Bacteria > Pseudomonadota > Gammaproteobacteria > Chromatiales > Chromatiaceae > JALSSX01. Next base: position 4,597 of record JALSSX010000322.1, read on the forward strand.
CGTTTGGGTGATCGAGCATCCACGCCATCCGCGGCCGGCTGAGCAACCAGACCGACAAGAACGCGATCAGAAAGGCCCCCACGAGTCCCGGTGTCATGCGTCCGTCTCCCGGCCGTCACAAAAGAAGGCATCCAGGTTGCATGCCGGATCGAAGCCGGTCTCCGCACGCAGCAGATGATTGCAATAGCAGGCATCGGCGAACATCGCCCGATAGCGATTGCCATCGAATGGCATCGGCCGGCGCAGCAGGCGACCGGCCAGATCGCCGCCGAGGGCCAGCGCACGCCAGAGCAACAAGGGACTGTGCCAGCGCGACAGCGGGCGTCCCAGCGAGCGACGAATCAGCGAGACGATATACCCGGTCGAGTAGGCATGGCCGTCGCTGACATAGTAGGTCTTCTTCCCCAAAACCGGAGTGCCGACAAGACACGATACCACCCGAACCACATCCGCGACATGCACGAAGGACCGCCGGTTCTCGATGGCCGGCAATGGTGGCAGCCAGCCGGCTCTTACCGCATGGCTCAGTTGCCGCAGGCTGCCGGCCATCCGTTCGCCATAAACCGGACTCAGGCGCAGATTGACCCGCCAATCCAGCGCATCGGCAGCATGCACCGCCCGTTCAGCCTCCAGCTTGCTGCGCCCATAGGCGGTCTCGGGCCGCGCCGGCGCGCTTTCATCGACACAGCCCCGGCTGGTCTCACCTGCCGCCTTGATCGAGCTGAAATGGATGAAGCCACGCGCGCCGGCGCGCGTGGCGGCCGCCAGCAGGTGATGCGTGCCCTCGACATTCACGCGCTGGTAGCGGCTTTCATCGACACCACGCGCTTGCACCAGCGCCGCCAGATGACAGACCACCTCAGCCCCATCGGCGATATCGTCCGGCGGATACCGTTCGAAATCCGCCAGCCGCCATTCGTCCCACGGAACATCCACGGCTTGGCCGTCACCACACGGCGGGGTCCGCAACAAGGCGATCACCCGATGTCCGTCGCGCCGCAGCCCGGCGCACAGATGGCGGCCGATGAAGCCGTTCGCGCCGGACACCAGCACGCTCTTGCTCATAGCAGTTTCCAACCGTGAGTCGAGAAAAAACGCGCCGCCGAACGCATGAACAACCAGCGATGCCGCCAACCCTTGCGCGCAGCGTGGCCACCGGCATGCACGATATGCACCGCCGGGACATAGGCCAATCGGCCGAATTCGCGCAGGCGCATCGACAGATCGTAGTCCTCGAAATACAGAAAATAGCCAGCGTCGAAGCCGCCCAGGCGGCACAGCGGTCCGGCCCGACAGAGCAGATAGCAACCGCTGATCAGCTCGACATCGGTCACCGGCTGGTCCTCGGTCAGGCCGCGCATCTCGTAGGCTGCCAGACGCCGCGCGAACAGGCGGCGCAACGATG
>JALSSX010000323.1 GCA_026984055.1 Sedimenticola sp.
GAAAGCGTACTGTCTTTGGGCGTCGCGCGTCGCTACTGACGTAGCGGCAGGCTTGGCAGGCCTTTGCTCCTCCGGTATTTCGCCAGTGACATCTTTCCCTCATGCCACAATTTGGCTCTGGCTGAGCGAGTATTTCGCTATTGTCTGTTGCCGCGTGCACCAATGCGCTGACCAGGGAGCAACGTCCCTGTTTCCATTTCGAGCATTGCTCGCCCAGGCAGGGCGCGGCGAAACGAAAATGGCGTTCGGCATGGCCGCGACGCATTGCCTGTTGGCGAAATTCACCGATGGCTGGTACCGGTCTGCCAAAGAAGCTGACCTTTCCGTCGGGCGGAATGATGCCAATGATGCTTGCGTCTTGCCGCAGTTCGGCGGCGGGACAGAGTAGCTGCTGCGCTGTATTCATGTTGTCTCCGTGCGGGGCAACCAAGAAATGCCCTCGTTATGTTTTTATCGGCGTAACGACTGATAAACCCGGTCTGACCCTTGGCAGTACAGGCTTCAGGTTCGCGTAAGTATTGCCTGTCTTAAAACCCATGTATATACGTAACGATGTACAAGGATGTAGGTGATTTCCTACGTTATATACCGTAATTATTCCCTTTTGCCCTGGGCAAGTCCATAAGAATATTGCAATATACCAAATAATTGGTTCGATAGGTGCGGGCCGTCACGGCCGGAAGCATGTGGATTTGCTAGAATCGCGCGGGTAAACCGCTATTCGAGGATCAGCTTGTGAATGAAAGTATTGCTGCCTACATGTGCGATCTGGGCCGGCGCGCGCGCGCGGCGTCGCGTGCCTTGGCGGGGGCTACCAGCGGCGACAAGAATGCCGCGCTGGAGGCGATTGCCGCGGGGCTGGATGCGCATCGCGACGCGTTGGTGGCCGAGAACGCCAGGGATCTGGCGGCTGGTCGTGAGAAGGGGCTGAACGAGGCGCTGCTCGATCGCCTGGAACTCACCCCGACGCGCATCGATACAATGATAGAGGGCTTGCGTCAGATCGCCGCGTTGCCGGATCCGATCGGTGAGATCTTTGATCTGCGCTATCGCCCCAGTGGCATCCAGGTCGGACGCATGCGGGTGCCGCTCGGCGTGGTTGGCATCATCTATGAATCGCGTCCGAACGTCACTGCGGATGCCGCCGCGCTTTGCCTGAAGTCGGGCAATGCGACGGTGCTGCGCGGTGGTTCAGAAGCATTTCATTCCAACCAGGCGATCGCCGGCTGGATCCGCGCCGGGCTGGAGTCCGTTGGCCTGCCGGTGGACGCGGTTCAGGTGTTGAACACCACCGATCGCGCGGCGGTCGGGATGATGATCACGATGCCGGAATCCATCGACGTGATTATTCCTCGGGGCGGCAAGGGGCTGATCGAGCGCATCGCCAAGGATGCCCGCGTGCCGGTGATCAAGCATCTGGACGGGATCTGTCATACCTATATCGATGCCGACGCCGATCCGCGCAAGGCTTTCAAGGTGGCGTTGAATGCCAAGACCCAGCGTTACGGTACCTGCAATACCATGGAGACGCTACTGGTGGCCGAGCCGGTCGCGCAGGATATTCTGCCGGAACTGGCCGATGCCTTCATTGCGAAGGGTGTTGAATTACGCGGTTGCCCGATCACCCGCGCGCTGCTCGATGAAGGGCATTGCAGGCCGGCGACCGACGAGGATTGGGATACCGAGTATCTCGGTCCGGTCCTGGCGATTCGCGTGGTCGGCGACCTGGAGCAGGCGATGGAGCATATCGCCATGCATGGCTCTGGGCATACCGAGTCCATCATTACCGAGAATTACACCACGGCGCGGCGTTTTCTTCAGGAGGTCGATGCCAGCTCGGTGATGGTCAACGCCTCGACGCGCTTCGCCGATGGTTTTGAGTATGGTCTGGGCGCGGAGATCGGCATCAGCACCGACAAATTCCATGCGCGTGGTCCGGTTGGGCTGGAGGGTCTGACCTCGGTGAAATTCATCGTCCTCGGGGACGGCCATATCCGCGTATGAGGCGGCGTTGCGTCGGTGTCTACGGCGGCAGTTTCGATCCGGTGCATTTAGGTCATCTGCGTCCAGCGTTGGAGATCGCGGAACGACTGGCGCTGGATGCGCTCCATCTGGTTCCGCTGCATGTCGCGGTGCATCGCGACCAACCGCAAGCCAGCGCCACCCAGCGTTTGGCGATGTTGCGTGCCGCCGTGGCCGGACAACCCTGTCTGCTGGCTGATGATCGCGAGCTGCGACGCGACCGCGCGTCTTATATGGTCGATACTTTGGTCAGTTTTCGTGACGAGATGCCGGATGCTTCGTTGAGTCTGATACTCGGCGCCGATGCCTTCGCCCATTTCGCCGCGTGGAAGGCGCCGGAGCGGATCATGCGCTTGGCTCATCTGGTCGTGATGCGCCGTCCAGGAGTCGGGGATGCCTGGACGGCGCCGCTCGCCGGCTGGATCGCCGAGCGCGAACCCCATGATGCCCAAGCGCTACGCGATACGCCGGCCGGGTATATCCTGTTCGCTGAGGTCACCCAGTTGGACATCTCCTCGACCGCGATACGCGCGCTGTTGCGCGCCGGTCGCAGTCCGGCTTATCTGCTGCCCTCGGCGGTATCCGCTATGATTGAAGCACAAGCCCTGTATCGATCCGACGGCGGGGCGGAATGAGGTAAACCAAATCCGTATGAAAATCGAAGAACTGAAAGATCTGGTGTTGAATACGCTGGAAGACATGAAGGCCGTCGAGGTGGTGAGTATCGACGTGCGTGACAAGACCAGCATCACCGACATCATGGTGATCGCCAGCGGCACCTCGGATAGACATGTCAAATCGCTTGCTGAGGCGGTGGCGTTCCAGGCTAAGCAGGCCGGCGAGAGTGTGCTCGGCATGGAAGGCGAACGCGAGGGCGAATGGGCGCTTGTAGACCTGAACGGCGTGGTGGTGCATGTCATGCAGCCCAAGGTGCGCGATTTCTACCAGCTTGAACGCCTATGGCGGATGGACTCGCCGGCCGATGGCGATATCGCCGCGCCCGGGGCCTGATTCGGCGGCCGGCCGACATGGATCGTTTCGGTCGCATTTTCAGGCTGAATCAGAACTTCTCCAGCGCCCGCTATCCGGTATCGCGGCAGCGACTCGAAGAAGAGCTGGAATGCTCGCGGGCCACTGTCAAGCGCGCCCTGGACGATATGCGCCTGTATCTGAACGCGCCGATCGAATACGATGCGAAGCTGAACGGCTACTACTATGACCGGCGCCAGGGCGAGATCTACGAACTGCCCGGCCTGTGGTTCAATGCCTCCAAACTGCATGCGCTGCTGAGTGTGCAGCAACTGCTCGCCGATGTGCAGCCAGGTCTGCTCGATAGCCATCTGTTGCCACTTCGCGAGCGTATCGACGTGCTGTTGAAGACGCGACATGCTGGCGCCTCGGATATTGGCATGCGCATCCGTATTCAGCGCGTGGCGGCACGTCCGGTTGGAGAATACTTCTCGCTGGTTGCCGGCGCCACCGCGCGGCGTCGCCGTCTGCGCCTGGACTATCACGGTCGCGTCGAGGACAGGAACAGTTCCCGCGAGGTCTCGCCACAGCGCCTGTTCCACTACCGCGACAACTGGTACCTGGAGGCTTGGTGCCATCTGCGCGACGGTCTGCGCGCCTTTGCCCTCGATGCCATCACCGGGGCAAGCGTGCTGGACAGCGATGCCATCGAGGTATCCGGGGAGGAGCTGGACGCCTACTTTCAGGGCAGCTACGGCATCTTTGCCGGCGCGCCGGTGGAAACTGCTGTGCTGCGCTTCTCTGCGCGTCGGGCCCGCTGGGTGGCTGGCGAGCAATGGCATCGCGAGCAGCGAGGGCGCTGGCTGGAGAATGGCGAGTACGAACTGACTGTACCTTTCAGCCATGCTGCCGAGCTGTTGATGGATATTTTGAAATACGGTCCGGATGTCGAGGTGCTGGCGCCGGAATCACTGCGCCAGCGGGTCGCACGCTTGTTGACCGAGGCGGCGGCGCGCTATGCGACGGGATCCCCTTGAGGCCCGGCTACATCAGAAACACCTTGGCCAGCCCGAGGAAGGCGAAGAAGCCGACGATATCGGTTACTGTCGTCAGAATCACGCCACCGGCCAGCGCGGGGTCGATATGCAGTCGGTGCAGGATCAACGGCAGCACCGCGCCGGCTAACGCCGCAATCAGCAGGTTCAGCGTCATCGCGACGCCGATCAGTCCAGCGATATCGACATCGTCGAGCCAGATCAGCGCGATTGCGGCAACCACCAGCGCCCAGATCAGACTGTTGATTGCGCCGACGGCAAGTTCCTTGATGATCAACCAGCGCGAGTTACCGGCGTTCAACTGACCGAGGGCGAGGCCGCGTATCGTCAGCGTCAGGGTCTGGCTGCCTGCAATGCCGCCCATGCTGGCGACGATCGGCATGAGTACCGCGAGGGCGACGAACTGTTGCAGCACATCCTCGAACTGGCTGATCACCCAGGAGGCGAGAAAGGCGGTGCCGAGGTTCACGCCCAGCCAGATCGCGCGTCGCTGGGCGCTGTCGACGACCGGAGCGAACATGTCTTCTTCCTCCGACAGGCCAGCCTGCCCCATGAACTGATGCTCGCCTTCCTCGCGGATGAAGTCGAGCACATCATCGACCGTGATGCGCCCGAGCAGCTTGCCGTCTTTGTCGACCACTGGTGCCGACAGTAGATCGTGTTGTTCGAAGCGCTCCGCCACCTTGCGCGCCTCCCAGTCGGCGGGTATCGGCTTCAGATCCAGGCTCATGACCTCGGCGACGGTGGCGTCGGGATCGTGGGTGACCAGCGCGCTCAGACTCAGCGCGCCGAGGTATTTGTCATCGCGGTTGATGACGAACAGGGTGTCCGTCGATTTCGGTACGCGCTCGGCCAGCAGGCGCAGGTAGCGCAGCACCACGTCCAGGGTCACCTCCGGGCGCACCGTGACGGTGTCGGTATTCATCAATCCGCCGGCGGTGTCCTCCGGGTAGGAGAGCACTGCCTTCAGACGCTGTAGATGCTGTGAATCCAGCGAGGAGATGACTTCGCGTGACAGGGTCTCGGGCAGATCCTGGACCAGGTCGGCGAGGTCGTCCAGCGGCAGGTCGGCGACCGCGGCGACGAGCTGCTGGCCGTCCATGTCCTCGATCAGATCGTCACGAACTTCGTCGCTGAGGTTGACGAGCACCTCGCCTTCCTTGTCCGGGGGAATCAGTTCCCAGACCAATTGGCGCTCGGTCTGCGGCAGGGATTCGAGGAAGTGCGCGATCTCCGCCGGCGTCAGCGCATTCAGCAGGCGAGCGGTCTGTTGCAGGGTGCCGCTATCGAAAACCCCCTGCAACGCTTCGAGGCGCGTCTTTTTCGGATTTGGCGCGGTTGCAGGCATAGTTTTCTCATGGATATTGATAAATACATTTTATCAGGGGCGGGGCCGCGAAGAAACCGTGCCGCGTGGTGGAGGGAGGTCAAATCTCGTTCAGATCTTCGATGACGCCACGGATGATGTCGGCGTCGTTACTCGCGCAGGCGACACGGATCATGCGGTTGCATTCACTGGCGTCGGAGTTCAGCAACAGGCGTTTCACCGGCAGGATCGCCGATGGCTGCATGCTGAAACGCGTGAGTCCGAGGCCGAGCAGCAGGCGCGTGTAGCGGGTTTCGCCGGCCATCTCGCCGCACATGCTGACCGGAATGTCGGCCTCATTGCCGGCGCGGATGATGTTGCGGACGAGTTGCAGTATTGCTGGATGAGCCGGGTCGTATAGGTAGGTGACCTCTTCGTCCATGCGGTCGATCGCCAAGGTGTACTGGATCAGGTCGTTGGTGCCGATGGAGAGAAAATCCAGCTCGCGGGCGAGCAGGTCGCAGATCAGCGCGGCGGCGGGCACTTCGATCATGCCGCCGATGGCGATATTCGGATCGTATCGTAGGCCGTCACGGCGCAGTTGGCGTTGGGCGCCGGTGATCAACGCGCGCACTTGGCGTATCTCTTCGACCGATGACAGCATCGGAATCATGATGCGCATCGGTCCCAGCGCGGAGGCGCGCAGCAGGGCGCGCAACTGCGGCATGAAGATCTCTGGCTCGGTCAGGCACAGACGGATCGCGCGCAGTCCGAGCGCCGGGTTGCGGCAACCCTGGTTGCCGAGGTTCTCACACCATTTGTCGGCGCCGAGATCCAGGGTGCGGAACACCACTGGCTTGCCGTCCATGCCTTCGAGCAGTCGTTGGTAGGCGGCGAGGTGTTCCTCCTCGTCCGGCGGTGTGTCGCGGTTCATGAACAGCCATTCGGTGCGATACAGGCCGATGCCATCGGCGCCAGATTCATGCACCAGGGCGACATCCTCCGGTAATTCGATATTCGCGAGCAGTTCGATTTCGATGTCATCGCGGGTGATCGCGGCGGTAGACAGCAGCGCGTGCAACGATGCCTGGTCGCCGTGCTCGGCGGCCAGGCGGCGCTGGAACCATGCCAGAATCGTGCTGTCGGCCTCGGCGATCACCGCGCCGTTGTGCGCGTCGAGGATGATCAACTCGCCTTCACGCAGCAGCTCGGCGACATGATGCGCGCCGACCACCGCCGGGATGCCGAGGCTGTTGGCAAGGATCGCGGTATGTGACATCGGACCGCCGAGCTCGGTCACCAGGCCAGCGATCTGGTGATGTTTCAGCACGAAGATGTCCGCCGGCGAGATGTCGTGACCGATGACGATCGTGCCGTCCAGGCTGTTGGCGTCGACGATCTGGCGCGCTTGTCCGGTGAGCTGCTTGAGTACCTGGTTGATCAGATGGTTGATGTCGTCGCGACGGGTGCGCAGGTAAGGGTCGGCGATCGCGTCGAATACCTTTAATAGCGCTTCGCGGCGCAGTTGCAAGGCCCATTCGGCGGCGCAGCCTTCGTCGCGGATCAGGCTTTCGACCGCGCTGGTGAGCGCGTTATCTTCGAGAATCAGCAGGTGGGTGTCGATGAACGCGGCGATATCCGAAGGCGTGTCTTCCGGGATCTGCTCGCGTATCGCGCGCAGCTCGCCACGTGTATCCCGCATCGCCCGGGCAAAGCGACGCAATTCGTCGTCGGTCTCGCTGGCGGTAACCCAGCGCGGGCTGATCTTGACCTCGCCGCCAGGCAGCAAATGCGCTGGCCCGATGGCGATCTGACGCTGGCTGCCGACACCGGTGCCTTGGCAGCTCAGAGTCACTGTGGCTCCCCGAAGCGGTCATTCAGCAGGGCTTCCAGCGCTTCCAGCGCGTCGTCCGCGTCCGGACCCTCGGCGTCTATCGTCACCATCGAACCCTGGCTGGCGGCCAACAGCATCACCCCCATGATGCTTTTGCCGTCGACCTGTTGGCCGTTGCGGGATATCTGGATGCTCGCCTGATAGCGGCTGGCGCAGGTGACGAACTTCGCTGCGGCGCGCGCGTGCAGGCCGAGTTTATTGATGATTTTCAGATTCTTGCTTGGCATCGTCGTGTTAGCGGAAAGTGCATGGTCGGTTGCCCGTGGTGCGTCCGCGGGAGCGCCGTGAATACGTCCATGTCGGCCTGGCCTCGGACATCCCGCGGCCGAACCGCGGGCAGCCTTTCGTGATCCAGGATATTTCAGATCTCGACATGAGAGTCAGTCTGGCCGGTATTCCAATACACCCATGCGGCCGCCTTGCATGGCCTTTTCGATCAAGGCGTCCAGGTCCAGTCGAGCATAGTTGAAAATCTTCACTAGCATTGGCAGATTCACGCCAGCAAGGATACGCACTCGATCGGCTTGGTACAGCGAGGTGGCGATATTGCTCGGTGTGGAGCCATATAGATCGGTCAGCACCAGCACGCCGGCACCCTGGTCGATCTGCTTCAGCACGCCACGCGCCTGGCGGGTGATCTGTTCCGGCTCGCTATAGCTGGCCACGGCCAGGCATTCGGTGTTCAGTGGGCAGATACCGAGTATCGATGTGGCGCTTTCCAGCAACGCCGAACCGATGGCGCCATGGGTGATGAGCAGCAGGCCGACGTTCATGGCAGTTCCCGATGGTAGGCAATGATATCCGGGGCCACCGAGTCCAGTGCCTCGAGCAGGTGTTCGGTGACATAGACCGAGCGATGTTGGCCGCCGGTACAGCCGATAGCAATGGTCAGATAGCTACAGCCTTCCGCCTCGAAACACGGGATGAAGGTGCGCAGATAGTCGCTGAGCCGTTCGAGCAGCAACTGGGCTTTTGGCGATGCGTCGAGATAATCGATGACCGGCTGATCCTTTCCTGTCAGGCCGCGCAGTTCGGGTTCCCAATAGGGGTTGGGCAGGCAGCGCGCGTCGAACACGAAATCGGCATCCTGCGGCAGGCCATGCTTGAAGCCAAAGGATTGCAGGAAGATCGAGATGCCGGCCTGCTGCTGGGTCAGCACCTTGCCGCGGATGATTGCGCGCAACTGATGCAGATTGGTGCGGCTGGTGTCGATGCTCAGATCGGCGATCGCGCGTATCGGCCCGAGAATCTCACGCTCCTGGCGGATGGTTTCCGCCAGGTTGGCTTGATCGCTGGTCAATGGATGCGGTCGACGGGTCTCGCTGAAACGCTTTATCAGTACATCGTCCTGTGCATCCAGAAACAGCACGCTGCAATCGATGCCACGATTGCGGATACCGATGATGATCGCTGGAATCTGGCGCAGGCTTTCGGATTGGATGCGTGCGTCGATGCCAACGGCGGTTAGCGCATAGAGTGGGTTCGGGTTTTCGATCAGCTGGTCCGTGAAGCTCTCCAGCAGAAACACTGGCAGGTTGTCGATACAGTAGTAGCCAGCATCGCCGAGCGATGCCAATGCGATGGTCTTTCCCGAGCCGGACAGGCCGGTGACGATAACGAGGCGCATGGCGTGCCTATGACTGAAAGCCGGGGTTGAAAACAGGGTGTCGATCGGCTGAAGTCTGGACGAGAATCGGGCATGGATCAAGCGTATCGCCCGGTCAGGAAGCAACTTCCCGATCCGACCGCCATTCAGCGAAAGCGCGAACGCAGCTTGCGGATGGCGATGAACAACAGCAGTCCGATTGCTATCAACAACAGCGGGGTGGGTTCTGGTATGCTCATCGAATGTGTCCCGTCGAGGTCGCGCCGTGTGTGAATACAAATGCAGCAAGAGCCGCGCCAGAAATCATTACTTGCGTGTTTACAAGGGCTTGTCATGGCGATGGGAATGATGTTATTGCTTGATTGTAAGGAATCCTGACAGTGAGGTTGATCCTGTCATGCGTGCTTCCGATGTGCTTGGCGGCGGTCGTCCAGGCCGATCCGCAACGCGAGGCCGATCCCGACAGTGGCCTGATTCGTTGGCGGCTGAGCCTGTCGGCTTTACGGCTGGAGCTGGCCCAGCGGCTGCCGGATCAGACACGTGGCTTCTTTCTGGCTCGTGGGTTTCCGGCGGCGCTGGCCGACGATTACGCCCGTCGCTGTGTATTCCAGACGATCGGCCGAAACATCGGCGACAGCATGGCGATAACCCTCGATACACGCCTGTGGCGTATCCGTCGGGCCGGGCGGATACGCCCGATAGCGGCGAAGGCGGATCTGCTGCAAGCCTGGTCGGCGCAAGGTCTTCCGGCGAATGCCGCGTTGGCCTTCCGCTGGGCGACCTTTCCGAGCGAGCAGACCTTCCAGCCCGGCGACTATAATTGGGGCATGATCGGTTTCGGCCCGAAACCCGGCGAGAGCTTCGACCTCAAGCTGGTCTGGTTCGAGGCCGGCAAAAGAAAAACTCACTGGATCAGGCAGTTGATCTGCGCGGAGGAGAGATGAGATACCGAAGGTGGTTGCATGATGTGTTGTTGTGCGGCTTGCTGGCGGTGACGTTGCCAGCCCTGGCTGGAAAGCCGCAGTCGTTGACACCAGTAGACCCACCGATTCCGGCGCCGAAGACCCGCTTGCCGGATCTGGACGGTGATTTCCACTCGCTCGACGCGTATCGGGGCCGGCCAGTGATCGTCAACTTCTGGGCGACTTGGTGTCCGCCATGCCGCGCCGAGATGCCGTCCATGAATCGCGCCTGGGGACGCATCGAGAAGGAAGGCATCGCGATGGTCGCGATCAACGTCGGCGAGGATGAGGATACGATATTCTCGTTCACCGGCGACTATCCGATCGATTTCCCGATTTGGATGGACCGCGAAGGCGGCAAGGTGGCGGCCTGGCCGGTGCGCGGCTTGCCGACGACCTTCGTGCTGGATACCGAAGGGCGCATCGTCTACCGCGCGATCGGCGGACGAAAATGGGATGACGACAGCTTGCTCGACAAGGTGCGCGCGTTGAGAAAGTCACATGACTGATGCCTCCGGTCATCATGTCGCGGTGCTCGGCGCCAGCCCGAAGCCGGCGCGCTACTCCAACCAAGCGGTACGCCTGCTGCGCGAGCACGGCTACCCGGTGACGCCGGTGCATCCTCGCTTCGATGAAATCGAGGGCTTGCCGGTGGCGCGCAGCCTGGAGGCGATCGAACGGCCGGTCGATACCCTGACCTTATATGTCGGCCCGGCCGGCTTGGAGCCGTTGCACGACAGTATCGTCGCGCTGAGGCCACGCCGCGTGATCTTCAATCCCGGCAGCGAATCCGCCGCCTTGCGGCAGCGTCTCGACGCAGCCGGTATCTTCTGGCAAGAGGCTTGCACCCTGGTACTGCTGAAGACCGATGTGTTTCTCGCCGATGTCGCTGATACCGGTGGCACGGGGGGGTGATGGGCCGATACCGTCCGCCGGCGGCGAAGAAATCCCCGTATATCACCGCCGAGGGCTTTGGCGCCCTGCAAGGCGAGGCCCGCGATCTGTGGCGGCGCCGTCGCGAGGTCGTCAGCGCCCTGTCTGCCGCGGCGGCGGAGGGTGACCGCTCTGAGAATGCCGAATATATCTACCGCAAGAAACAGCTGCGGGAGCTGGACCGACGTATTCGTTATCTACAGAAACGCCTGCCCGAACTGAGTGTGGTAGCGCGCTCGCCTGGAGACAGCGGCAAGGTGTTCTTCGGCGCCTGGGTCACATTGGAAGACGAGGCGGGAGAGGCGCAGACCCTGCGCATCGTCGGTCCCGATGAATTCGATCCGGCGAAGAACTGGATCAGCGTCGATGCGCCGATGGCGCGCGCGTTGCTGAAGCGTGGCTTGGATGAAGCGTTGACGGTTGGCACACCGGCCGGGGAGCGGCGCTTTGTGATCGTGGCGATTCGTTACCAGCCGGAATGACTATCGACACGGGTGACAACGGCGTAGGGAGTCAGAGCATGCGCGGGCGTGCTCGCCGAGATCCCGTCATGTCGCCATCGAGGTCGCAGATAAGCGTGGTGCGTTCGGGGGAGCTTCCGCGCGTGTGATAATTTCGACGTTTGGCTGGCCGTGGCGATACAATGCGGCCCTTTCGATCCAAGGCTATGGCATGAACGACAGCATCCGCCTCACTGAATATAGCCACGGTTCCGGCTGTGGCTGCAAGATCTCGCCGAAAGTGCTAGAAGTGATCCTGCGATCTGGCCTGCCGCCGGCGCCCGATCCAGCCTTGCTGGTCGGCAACGATTCGCGTGACGACGCGGCGGTCTACGATCTGGGCAATGGCATGGCGGTCGTCAGCACCACCGACTTCTTCATGCCGATCGTCGATGATCCTTACGACTTCGGTCGTGTCGCGGCGACCAATGCGATCTCCGATATCTATGCCATGGGGGGGCGCCCGGTGATGGCGATCGCGATCTTTGGCTGGCCATTGGATAAACTACCGGCAGAGGTGGGCCAGCGCGTCGTCGAGGGCGGGCGTTCGGTGTGTCGCGATGCCGGCATCACGCTGGCCGGCGGTCATAGCATCGACGCGCCCGAGCCGCTCTTCGGTCTGGCGGTGACCGGCGTGGTGGATGCCGACCGGGTCAAGCGAAACAGCACTGCGCAAGCCGGTGACCGGTTGTTTCTGACCAAGCCGATCGGCATCGGCATCCTGACGACCGCGCAGAAGAAGAAGCTGCTCGCGCCCGGGCATGCCGACATTGCGCTGGATGCCATGTGTCGGCTGAACGACATCGGCATGGCATTGAGCGAACTGGATGGCGTGCATGCGATGACCGATGTCACTGGCTTCGGCCTCGCCGGCCATCTGCGCGAGCTCTGCGAGGGTAGCGGATTACGCGCGCGGCTGGATTTCGATGCGCTGCCGTTATTGCCGCATGTGTGGGATTATCTACGCCAGGGTTGTTCTCCGGGCGGCGCGCAACGTAATTTCGACAGCTACGGTCACGTATTGGGCGACATGGATGAGGAACGGCGCCAGTTGTTGTGTGATCCGCAGACGAGCGGCGGGCTACTGGTGGCGGTCGGCGAGGATGCCATCGATGACTTTCTTGTGCTCACCCGACGGCAAGGGCTGGCGCTGCGAGCCATTGGCCAACTGCTCGCCGAGCCATCCGGAGCGATGATTGAACTCGCATGAGCCGGGCACGGTCTTCCCCTTGCCAAGGCTGCGTGACGACCTCGATCTGCCAGTGATCGCCGCTGCTCGCGAGTTGTTCTTGAGCCAGCAGCCGATGATCGATACCCGCGCGCCGGTGGAATTCGCCCAAGGCAGCTTTCCGGGGGCGGTCAATCTGCCCCTGCTTTCCGACGATGAGCGCGAGCGCATCGGTACCTGCTACAAACAGAAAGGCCACGATGCCGCGGTCAGGCTGGGCGCGCGGCTGGTGGATGGCGATAGCAGGCGCGCGCGGGTCGCGCGCTGGGCCGCTTTCATGCGCGAGCATCCGGATGGCGTGCTGTTCTGCTTCCGTGGCGGCATGCGCTCGCGGGTTGCTCAGCAGTGGCTGTTTGAAGCGACCGGCATCGTTTGCCCACGCGTCGATGGCGGCTATAAGGCATTGCGGCGCTTGTTGCTCGATACGATCGAGCAGCGTGCCGCGGGGGTGAACCCAATCGTGCTTGGCGGACGTACGGGTTCTGGCAAGACCGTGCTGCTGCACAAGCTGGCGAATGCAATCGATCTCGAAGGGTTGGCGAACCATCGCGGTTCGGCGTTCGGCCCGACCGCCACGCCGCAACCTGCCCCGATCGATTTCGAGAACCGACTGGCCGTCGATCTGCTGAGGCAGCAGGCGGCCGGGCGCGATACCCTGGTGTTCGAGGACGAGGGGCCGAATATCGGCGTGCTCAGCGTGCCTCGCCTTCTTTATCAACGCTTGCAACAGGCACCGCTGGTGGTGATGCGGGTCGATGACGTGGAACGCGAGGACAACGCGCTTCGGGACTACATCGTCGATGCGCGCGCGGCTTTTGTTGCCCTGCACGGCGAGACGTCGGGTTTCGATCTGTTCGCCAACTCTCTGTTCGTCAGCCTCGACAAGATACACAAACGCCTCGGCGGCGAGCGGCATCGGAAGCTGCGCGTGGCGATGGCGGACGCTATCGCGCGGCATCGTGCCAGCGGCGAAACCGAGGCCTATCGGCCGATCATCCGCGCGCTGCTACATGACTACTATGACCCGATGTACGATTATCAGATTGGCCGAAAGCGTTCCCAGGTGGTATTCGAGGGGGATGCCGAGGCGGTGCTGGCGTTTCTTGTCCGTGGTGCCTGATTCAGGCGCTGCGGCGTTCTTGGATCGCCAATGTGTTGCCGCGCAGCGCATAGGCTTGCGCGAAGCCACGCACATAACTGCCATCGATGGCATCGAAACGCAACAGATGGAAATCCGGCAACGAGCGCAGCAGTTCGACAGTCTTGCCGAAGCGTGCCTGCATGGCGTCCAGCAGTCGGTCGCCGGTGTCGCTGTCGCGCGGGATCTCGCTGACATCACACTGTAAGACCAGACGGCGGCGGGTGAATGGGTTTCTCGCCTCGGCTTCAGACTCGATGAACAGCAGGCTGGCGCGTGGCCGCTGGAACAGGTTGCGCGTGTGGCTGGCCAGTTCGCTGACGAAGACGCATACGGCTTCATCGTCGTCCAGCAGGTAGGGCGCGTAGCTGGCATCCGGGCCGGCCTCGCCGTGGGTGGCGAGGATCACACTGCCGAAGCCGGCGCGGAAGGCGCGGGCCTCGGCTTGTAGTTCGACGCTGTCGGCCGGGTTTTGCGGATCGTCAGGCATGGCTTATTTCTTCCTCTTCTTTGTGTTCGAAAAGGTTTTCGAGCGTCTCCGGTCGGCCCAGCAGATAGCCCTGGGCGAAATCGATGTTCAGTTCGCGCAGGATCTCCAGCACCGCTTCGGATTCGACATACTCGGCGATCGTCTGGACGTCGTTCTCGCCGGCAATGTGCGCGATAGCGTCGACGATGATGTAGTCCAGCTGGCTGGCCTCCAGCTCGCGGATGAAGGAGCCATCGATCTTGACGAAGTCCACCGGCAGGCGCTTCAGGTATTCCAATGTTGCCGCGCCGGTGCCGAAATCGTCGACCGCGATCGAGCAGCCGGCGTCGTGCAGCTTTTGCATCAGCTCGCGGGTATGTTCGATATTCGCCAGCGCGATGTTCTCGGTGATCTCGAAGCACAGCATGTCGCGCGGCACCCGGCTGTTTTCCAGCCGATACAGCAGATAGTCGGCAAAGCTGGCGTCGTTCAGCGACTGACCGGATAGGTTGATGTTGCAGATCATGCGCCGCTGGTCGGGCAGCAGGCGAGTTGCGATCAGCTTCAGCGCGGCGTCCACCACCCAGCGGTCGATCTCGGGCATCAGGTCCAGTTGTTCGGCGTGTGGCATGAAGATCGCCGGTTCGATCAGCTCGCCGTCGCGCGAGCGCAGGCGCAGCAGGAACTCGATGTGGGTCGGTTTTCCACCGCTGCCATCCACCGCGCAAATCGGTTGTGCGACCAGTGAGAAGCGGTTCTCGGCCAGTGCCTGGTGCAGCTCGGTATGCCAGCGGGCGAGCAGCTCCTGTTGCTGGATCAGACCGTCGTTCAGTGGATCGATGCTGCTCGCGCGGATCTGATCGCGCGGCAGGCAATGTACATGACTTGCGACGATATCCAAAGCGTTCCGTGGCGAATCGAAGCTGTCGCTGACCAGGGCGTAGCCGGCCTTGATTGCGATCGGCACGGGCTTGCCCCGCCATTCAAAGGTACGGGATGCCGTGTTACTCAACAGCGTATCGAGAGAAACGCGCGCTTGTTCGTTTGAGGCAAACAGCATCGCGAACTCGCCGGCGGTGACATGGCTGGGTGTGATGTCTTGCGGCAGATGCTGCCTCAGCCAAGCGCTGAATTGTTGCAGCAATCGATCGCGCCCGCCCGGGCCGTAGTGGCCGCGGATGGACGCGTATTCGCTGATCTCGATATACCCGAGCGCGGCGGTGGTCGGTGTCTTCTCGGCTGTCAGCAGCGCTTGCAATTGCTCGTGCAGCGCCTGAGCGTTTGGCAGTCCGGTGATCGGGTCGTGGTTGGCGATGTGCGCCAGGCGTCGCGCCTTCTGCTGGCGTTCGAGGATCGCCGCCGAGATGATCTGGGTCATCAGGCTAATGCCGATGACGAAGATCAGCACGGTGATGAAGCCGGACGCGTCCCAAGGTGTGCGCGTGCCACCCAGGCCAAAGGTGATGAAGCTGAACACACCGACCGAGGTCGCCAGCACGGCAACCATCGTCGTGTGCATGCTGAAGCGGAACGCGCTCCAGATCAGCAGTGCGAACAACAGCATCAACACATCACTGATGCCAGCGTACAGATAGCGCTGACCGACCAGCCAAGTTGCCACCAGCAGGCTGGCGAACAGGATGGCCCATAACAAGGGTTCGAAGCGAAAGGTTTCGCCATTCGGCCGAAGGTATTGGCTGAATATCGGCTCGTTTTGAAAGAGCAGCGCAATCACTGGTGTCAGCAATAGTATGCCCATGGCTTCCCCGAGCCAGTATAGGAACAGATAGATGCGTGGATCCTCCGTCGGATTGACCAGGCCGGCGATGCGAACCATCGGATAATCGAGCAGGGTATGCAGGCTGGCGGCGATGAGGATGCCGAACAGATAGAAGATCAGCAGCGAACGGATGGGGGTCTGCCTGACCTGGCCACTAATATATCGGTGGATGCCCCAGACCGCGACCACAACCGCGAATGCCTGGGTCAGTGTCGTCCAGGCCGCGACCCATGTCGACAGTCCGTGCCAGCCGACATAGTAGGCGAACATGCCGAGGATCGATCCGGCCAAGGCTGGCCAGCCGAAGCGCCAGGTCAGGCCCAGCATCACCCCGGAGATGACGCCAAGCATGGATTCCTCGCGTCCTGGAAAGCGAAACGGCTGCGACAGCCAGGTGGCCAGTCCGGCGATCAGTGCGGTGGCGATGAAGATGCCGATCGGGCGAATAACACGCATCGAGTGAACTCCTGACTCCGGGCGTGGTCCCGCCCCTTGGCCTTTGAGATGAGTTTTTCTCGACTATACCAGTATTCGAATCCGACGGGACTGGGGTTTGGTCGGCGAAGGCTGTCTCGGTGGCGGGAGTCAGGGTGGAAAAGTTTTACAATTGTTAATAATTGCTGATTTTCTGATCAGTTATCATGGCTGCATTGAGATTTCAATTGTTTGATGGTCGGGATGTGAAGAGTATGCGCAAGCCAGTCAGTATCGCTTATTTTGGCGTCGACGATCCCGTTCGGCAGCTTTTGCATCGCTTGTCCAGCTCGGTGGCGTTCTCTGCGTTGTCCTTGCTGGAAGCGGCAGCGGATACGGGCTTCGCCCATGAAGCCGATTGCCTGATATTCGATATCACCGATCCGGCGGCGAATCGCAAGTGGCGCTTGTTTCGCGCGGGAAAGCGCATCTCGGCGGTCATCGTTATTGCGCAGGGGGCGGTTAGCCTGCCGCCGCGCCTACAGGCTCGCGCGGTGGTTCTTCAAAAGCCCCTGCAACCGACCGCCTTGGCCTGGGGATTGCGCAAGCTCTTACGGATCTGGGCCGTGGATGGGGAAAGGCCGGCCGAAGCGGCGGCAGGAGGGTATGCGCATCTCTCGCGTCTGCACCTACTGCGCGCGGCCGAGTGGTTGCACGGTGACAAGGAAAAGATCGAGTGTCGTTATGCCTCCATGGATGAGATATCGGCATTGGATGGTAAAGGCTTGGCGCGCGCCAGTTTCGACCCGAATGCGTATCTGTATGGCTACCTGCGTGGCGCGCTGAAGGCTCATGGGGGCGCTTTGCATGCGTTTGCCGTGCGTTTGCCTGGTGGTTTCATTTCATTGGTGCCCTTTACCGGCATGGTGACTGTTCTGATGGAGGACGGCAAACTGAAAGAACTGTGCGCGACGCGCCTGTCACTTTTTGAATCTCCGCCTGTTGTTCGCGGCACGGAATCACTGGAAGAGGCAGGCGAATATCTGCCCCGGCGCCAGACGTCGATCGAGGGTTTGTTGTGGTTGGCGGCGCTGCGTGCGTCGCAAGGGCGTTTTCCCGATTCGCTGGATATAACGATGCCACGAAGACTGTTGCGCTGGCCGAATCTGTCGCGCCTGGCTGATGCGCCCTATGCGGCGCGCATCAGCGCCCTGTGGGCGGCGCGCGAGATGACCGCGTTCGAGATCGCCGACGAACTGGATATCCATCAGCGGCATGTATTTTCCTTTGCCAGCGCGGCTCAAGCACTGGATCTGTTCTCCGAGGGAGATGGCGAGGTTGAACGCGCGGTTGCCGATGGTCGCTGGCTGGGGCGACGGTTGTTCTCTGGCGCCCGTGTGCTGACCCATCTGCTGCGTACCGGCCAATGAGCGAGTTGCCAGTACTCATCGTCGGACCAGCGGGATCGGGCAAGTCGGCGGCGATACGCTCGCTGTGCGGCGAGCGTTTGGTTCGCCAGCAGTTGGTGCTTGCGGACGGAGACAGCGGCGTGGCGATAGGCTTGGAATCCGGCGAGCTGGAGATTCCTGATGTCGGCAGCCTTTCGCTGCTGGCGTATCCAGCGGATAAAAGCCGACTGCTAGGACGTTTCATCGCGCCGGAGATGCATGCTGGCGTTGTCCTGCTTATCGATGGGCGGGACGAGGCCGCGATCGAGGAGTTGCGTCACTATCTGCAACAGATTTCCTCCGCCGAGCCTCTGCCGTTGGCGATAGGCGTCACCCATCTCGACCTGGGGCTACGCAAGAATCTCGATGCCTTGGCCTTGCAGATGACCGACTTTGGCTTGCATTGTCCGCTGTTTCGTATCGATGCGCGTCAACGGAGGGATGTTGGCGTACTCCTGGAGGCATTGCTATTGAGCATGTATGTGGCGGAAGCCGATGGAGTGTCCGTCGATCGTCTTGCGGGGTTTACCGAGCCGCTGAGTTCCGGTTTCTGCTCCTGAATGCCGAAGGCGTTGGCCCGTTTTCCTCGCCACGGTCTCCTTGCGCCGCGCCAAGAACGGAATGGCGCGCACAACAACGACAATCCGGCCCTTGGCTGGTCATGACTATAACTTTCCCTTCTCGCCCCTCCCTGAAATGTGTCGGATCCCCGCGCGATCTTGCTATAGGGTATTTCGGAAAATCGAGATTCCCCACCCTTTTCGATCACGATAAGTAATGGAAAATGTGAGCAAAGCGGAAATCGCATTTTCTCTTTGCGACGAGAAAAATACCATGGAAGGAATGTTTCGAGATCCCCTATAGATATTCTGGCAACTGTCGGCGAATGGCCTCTGGAGATTCGCGCGCGACGTTTTTCGATATCTCGCCACTGATGCGTTTTTTCACATTGTCGTCCAGGCAATCACGCAGTTTGCCGAGAAAGCCGGGCGCGGCAAGAATATAGATTCTGCTGAATGCCTTCTCCAGCGCCTTCTCGCGCAGATGTGCGCATAATTCCTGGGCGAAACGAACCGCCTGCATCTTATGGGCATCGACTTGAGGCTCGACGGCATGGCGCCCTTGGCCCGCGCTGTCGAAGCTGCGTCCCCGGCCATCGCTGTCCAGGTCGCTGTTCTTGAGTCGGCTTTCGGGATGGGTGAAACTTTCCACCGCCAGTAGTGGCCCGTTGCGTTTTTCCGCCTGCAGAATCTGTGCGTGGCTGCTGTCCGCGGCCAGTACCCATATTGGCATGTTTCACTCCTCGGTTGGGTAAATGAAGGTATGTGGTCGATATGGAAAAAGCTTGTGTATAGTATCGCTTTTCGGATGGTCGTCTTACATGCTTGAAACTCCCATGAACTTGCAGACTACGGGATTCCGCGCGTGCTGGCCAGGTTCTTTGGCAACGTGCCGATGATGCCATCGGCGTTACGCATATTCCATTGATGGAACATGGAACAATCGCCACAGCCAGTCAAATGCCGGAATCGTCGCAAATCCCTTTTCGTCATCCTGGTACAGCTCGTCGGCGTGGGGTGGTCTCATGGTATGCTCGGGAACGAAATCAGAACGAAATGGCAGGCACATAAAATCCGGCGCTCGACTGAACGTAAGAATAAATGAGGCCAAGTGATATCCATTTCAAGGATTCCAGGTCATGGTATGGGTGTTTTCCCGGATCGGTATAGAGAGGCAATATGAGCGAGTACGCGATAAAGCTACAGCACTGGATCGAATCGGAGGAGTTTCGCCGTCTGCCGGAATCCGAGCGGGATTTTCTACTGACCCGCGCTTGTGATTATCGATTCACCTATCAGGAGCTGCGTCAACTGACAGAGATTGCGACCGATTTTTCCATGTGGGAAGTAGCACCGTTGAGTACTTGCTGGCCGGAGGATAAAGCTTCCGGCTCGTCGAAGCAGCGTCGCCAACAGGTACTGAAAGCGTTGAATACCCGGCGACAGGCGCTCAGCCATCAGGCGAATCACTATGCTTCGTCGGCGCCGGGTCGCGAGCAAGCTGTCGAACGTATCCAGCGGGTGACAGTGGAGAAGGAAAAGCTCGGGCTGGGTTGGTGTCCAGTCGCGTCGCCACGTACGCGATGTTGTAACCTGATGACACTGGACGCAGTGGAAAACTGCGGGTTCGATTGCAGTTATTGCAGTATCCAGTCTTTCTATCACGGTGACGAGGTGCGCTTCGATGCTGGCTTCGGCGAGAAGCTCGCGCGGCTAAAGCTGGATCCCGACAAGACCTACCATATTGGCACTGGACAATCGTCGGATTCGCTGATGTGGGGTAACCAACAGGGCGTGTTGGATGCCCTGGTGGCTTTCGCCAGGCGCTATCCCGATGTTATTCTTGAATTGAAAACAAAATCTAAGAATATCAGTTATTTACTGAAGCACGACATTCCCGCCAATATCATCGTCACCTGGTCGTTGAATACCCAGACGCTGATCGAAAATGAGGAGCATCTGGCTGCGTCGCTGGATGATCGCCTGCGCGCCGCGCGGCGGGTTGCCGACAAGGGTATTTTGGTGGGTTTCCATTTTCATCCGATGATTCATTACGATCGCTGGCAAGAAGACTATGCCGGTATCTTCAAGCGCCTGACCCAGGAATTCGATCCTGGCGAAGTCGTGTTGGCGTCACTGGGTACGCTGACCTATATCAAACCGGTGTTGAAACAACTTCGCCAACGCCCTGGTTTTCGTACCCAGATCCTGAAGATGCCGATGGTCGAAAGCGATGGTAAGCTCACCTATCCCGATGACATCAAACAAGCGATGTTCCGCCATGCCTGGGAGGGGCTATCCGCTTGGCAGGACAAGGTGTTCTTCTATCTCTGCATGGAGAGCCCACGCCATTGGAAACCGGTCTTTGGCTTCGATTACGCGAGTAATGACGATTTCGAGCGAGCGATGAAAGCCTCCTATCTCGACAAGGTGTCTCGAAAACGGATTTGAAGATGATGGGTAATAGATTTTACAGGATGTTGAAAAAGTCCTTCCATGGACTTTTTCAACGAAGGAACCGGAAAATGCGATTTCCCGGTTCCTTGCATTTTCAATGACTTGCAGTCATCGAAAATGGCGGTACCTTCCTTTACCGCACACAGGCCATTGAAAAATGCCATTTTTCAATGGCCTGCCAGGGGTTATTGCTAGTTTTATTTCGGGTTTTTCCGGTGGTGGATAGACTGATTTCGGGGTGCTTGAGATCACTATTTTATGCTTCGGTATGGTAGTCGGATGGTTTCGTAGAGACCTAATTCCCTTAAGAGGGAGATTTATTCATTTGATGCGTCAGTTTTTTTTACATTATTAGTTTTTCATTGTTTGTTTATTTGTGATGTTTTTTTAATTTTATTAGAAGCTTATTTTTCATGGCATATTTGTTGCTTGTTTTTTACGTAGCTGTAAATGAAGTGATTTCAATATAATCAACAGGGACAAACAGTCATGTTAAAGAAAACAGTCACAATCGCTGTGGCCGCGGCGCTAGGTGGAATGGCGACGAGCGCGAATGCCAGTCATTTTCGTGGGGGCGTGCTACTACCGAGCATCAGCGCCAGTGGGTTGCTGACGGTTCAGTCGACCATGTTTTGGCGAAAGACCGCGGCGGATCCGGTGAGTCTGACGGTTTCCGGTGCTCACGGGGCGATAATGGAGTTGTCCAATACCTTGGATGCGGCGGATTCGCGCTATGATGTGCGTCGTCAGACGTTTCAGACCCAGATGACCGGTGGCGCGGGTAATATCGATATTTCCTGGGGTAGTTGCTGCCGGGTTTCGGGTATCGCAAACTGGCCTGGCAGCAGCTCGGTGAGTTGGACGATGGATTCCCGGCTCGTTTGGGACGGGCAGTCTGCGAATGCGCCGATTCTGTTCGATTTCAGCGCGATTCAGCAAGAGGTGCTGCGTGGCACGGCTTACCACGATAACCTGGGCGCGGTATCCGGTTCTGCTCTCACCTTGAGTTATGATCAGGCGCTGAATGGTATTCCATCGCAACCGCCTGGCTTTACCGTCGACCCCGTGACGGGTGATTTGGATATTGATGCCGTATCGACCAACTCGTATACCGATAACCTTAACAACCCCGGCGCGGACTATGCGTTCAGCGGTCATATCAACGCTAGTGATGGCAGCTTTGTCGAGTTTGACTGGCTGTTCGATGGTGTTGGCGCACTGTCCAACAACGCGCCAAACGTGCAGGATGTCGTTATCAATGCCCTGGTCGGAGACAATATCAGCCATACGATGCTCGCTACCGATGATGGCTTGCCGAACCCGCCGGGCGGCTTGACTTGGGATCTGTTATCGTTCATCGGCGCGGGCGCCAATCTTGCCCCAGTATTCGATCCAAATACCCAATTGTTTACTTGGGATACCACGGGTTCCGCCGTTGGCACCTATATCGTGAATATTCGCGCCAATGATGGCAGCTTGACGGATTCAGGCAGTATCACCATCAACCTGACCGCTGGTGGCGGCGGTGGTGGTGGCGGTAATGTATCGATCCCCGGCACCTTGGTCCTGCTACTGGCCGGACTCAGTGGCGCGGGGTTTGCGAGGAGACGCCAGTCTTCATAGTTCGCGCGTCTTGTCGTATAGAAAACGGGTGGCCTTGCCGCCCGTTTTTTGTGCCTGCGTGCTTATATCGGCATCAATATAGCGCCTATTCAGCATTTCAGGTCGGTTATGGATCACAGGCAACCGACTACGTGTTTTTACGCTAACAGGATGTTGAAAAAGTCCTTCCATGGAGTTTTTCAACGACGGAACCGGAAAATGCGATTTCCCGGTTCCTTCATTTTCAATGACTTGCAGTCATCGAAAATGGCGATATATCCTTGTGCCGCACACAGGCCGTTGAAAAATGTCATTTTTCAACGGCCTGCTAAACGTCGGAAGTATTCCATGCGTACCTTTACCCCAGGCTTGCGTTGCTCGTTGTTTGGAGGTGGCCAAACGTCACTTCTCACGCCTTGATGGGCGTTTTTTCAGGGGCAACAGAACCCGTTGGTTTTGTGTCAACAGGCTCTATGATGAGAATACCGTGATGATTATGCCAAGTCGAAATGCATCCTGTCCGTGTGGTAGTGGAAAAAAGTACAAGCGCTGCTGTGGCTCGGGCGCGTCTGTTGTGGATACCCAGGATTCCGCCCAGTTGGCGCTGAAGGGGGCGGCCTATCTGCAACGTGGTGAAAACCGGTTGGCACGGGGCTGTTTCGAGACGATTCTGGAACGATTCCCGGGTAACACTCAAGCGCGCTATCTGTTGGGACTGTGTATCGCCGACAGCGAGCCGGAGCGGGCGCTTGGTTTGATCGGGGAGGCTCTGGACGCGGGCCTGCAAGATCCCGCCGCTTATTTTCACTATGGTCGACTGTTGTTGGAGAAGGGGGATAGGAGGCTTGCCGTCAGCGCGTTGAAGACGGCATTGGCGCTACGCCCTCGATTTGTACAGGCCGCGCGCTTGCTGGGCAACCTTTACCACGAAGGTGGCGATTTCACGCAGGCGGCCGCATGCTACCGTCAGGCCTTGCGGGACGATGCCGATGACTTTCAATCATTGCACAACCTCGGCAAGACGCTGTATCGGCTGCGAGAATTCGAAGCGGCGATCGATATGTTCCGGCGGGCCGCCGATGTAGCGCCGGAGCATCCCGATGTACTGGTTTCACTGGCTGCGCTGCTGGAACAGGAGCATGCCGTCGACGAAGCTGGGAGTGTGGCGGGGAGAGTGCTCGCACTGGACGATCGGCATCCCGCCGCGTTGACGTTACTTGCCAGAATGGCGCTCCGGAACGATGATTCCGGGCGCGCCGTGAAATATCTCGAACAGGCTTGTCTGGAAGGGTATCCACTGGCGGAGCAGGCCGCTTGGCACCAGGCGCATGCGGAGTTGCTGGACAAACAGGGTAGCCATGTCCAAGCGATGGCCGCGTTGCGGCGGGCGAAAGCGCTGTCCGCCAAGGAACGGCTCGATAGCTATGACGAGACGCGTTGGCGGCGTTATACGGACGATCAGCGCGGCTTGCTTCGCTTATGTGCTGGCTGTTCATCGCGGGAGCCCGCTGATATTCTTGTCCGTCCGCTGTTCATCACCGGGTTCTTCCGTTCGGGCACGACGCTGTTGGAGCAGATGCTGGCCGCGCATTCCCGCGTGGAGAGTGGTGGCGAGCTGACGTGGCTGCCGGATGCCGAGATCCACGAGGCCGGCGGGCATGCGGCGGTGGATCGCGCGGCGCCCTGGGCGGAAGCGCCCGCTGACGATGTGATGAAACGCCTCCAGCGCATCGGCGCGCGCTACCGGGCATCGATGCTGAAGAAAACCGATACCAACCCACCGACTTGGTTTGTCGACAAACTACCGTTCAATCTGATGCGTTACGCGGTGATTCGCCAAGCGTTGCCGGAGGCGCGCGTGATTCGCATGATGCGGCATCCGTTGGATATCGTGCTGTCGAATTTCTTCCATATATACATGGATATGCCGGATTGGTCGTATCGCCAGCGGGATATTGCCGACCTGCTGATCAAGGCGAACGCGCTGGCCGACGATACCGAGAATGCTGCCTGCGTCATTCGGGTGCGGTACGAGGATCTGGCGAGGGAACCGGAGGCTGTGCTGGACCGTTTGGGACTCGAATGGGACGCGGGCCTGCTGGATTTTCATCGTTCTGGCAGGAAGGCGCGAACCGCCAGCTATGAACAGGTCACCCGACCGGTCTATACCGACTCGATATACCGTTACAAGCGTTATCTTTCCCTGCTGGACGATGCGCTGATCGACAAACTGCGTCCATTGATCGAGGCGGAAGGCTATACGGTTTAGCCGGAAGTTGAAAAAGTTCTTCCATGGCCTTTTTCAACTTCAATGACTTACCGTCATCGAAAATGGCGGTACCCCCTGTGTGCGTGAAAAACTGCAGTCGGTTGCCTGGGATTCGTTCGCAGGAACGCCGTGAATGCGTTCGTGTGGATTTGGCCTTGGCATAACCCATGGGGAGATGGGGAATGCCTGGAGTGTTCCCAGTGCCCTGGCTCGGATATCCCGTGGCCGAACCACAGACAACCTGCATGATACGGGGTGTTCCAGTATCTCAATACGAGGCTTGGTCTGAGATTGCGGCTATACCGTCAGGTGAGACAGGTTTTTGCCGGGTGCGATGATGCGTAGAATACCGAGCGGCCCATCATAATTTCAGAGTATCGATATGAGTGAAGACAGTAAGAACCTGGACCTGAGTAGCGGTATCGCTGCTTTCGAATCACGCAGTTTTTCCCAGGCTGCAGGACTGCTTGGCCCGCTGGCGGAGCAGGGCGACCCGGAGGCGATGTATCGCATGGCGATCATGGCGCAGAACGGTCTCGGCATGGCGGCAAACGAGTTGCTCGCTTATAAGTACATGAGAGGTGCGGCGGAGGCCGGTCTCGGCTTGGCGCAACATGGCTTGGCGTTTATGTATCTGGAAGGCGAGTGCATCGAGAAAAACCCGCAAAAGGCGCTGGAATGGTTTGGCAAAGCGGCGGATCAGGGCCTGCAAGGCGCGATGACCACGATCGGCATGATGTATCAGGAGGGCAATGGTGTCGAGCAAGACCAACAGAAAGCCGCGGAATGGTACAAGAAAGCTGGCTTCGAGATGTAGCGATGGATAGACGCGAGCAGTATCCCGGGCGTGACACCCGGCGGCCGCGTCGGCGTCTGGGGCGTTTCATCGCCATTGCCATTTTCCTATTCGGTGGCGTGCTGTTGTTCAAGGACCAACTGCAAGCCCCGTTGACGGATTTCTGGCGGGGTACGTTGCAGCCCTTTGTACGAACAGGCGAGCTTCCGCCTCGGCCCGACAAGGTGCTTGCGCCCGGCGAGAAACCCTGGCTAGTGCCACCGGATTTCATCGATAACCCCGAGGACCAACACGAGGCGCGTCAGTTCGCGCCGCCCAGGCCAATAACCCTCAAGGTTTCCATCGCGAAACGCTTTCGTCCCGTGGGATTCAGGATCGGTGTTCGTGGCTTGCCGATGACCTTGCATGCCAAGCCTCCAGATGAGCTGAGTGTCTCGCTCAGTCTGAGCGATCATCGGCGACTCTGGGGGCGCATCCCATTCCAGCGGGGCGGGCCGATGGATTTCGTCATCGATTTCCGGGACACAGGCCCGGTATTGATCGCCGATCTGAATCGCGATGGGGATTTGGGTAACGATGTGCTCGAATTCCCGACACGTGGGTCGGGTTATTTTGGTGTGTTGCTGAAGCTGCCGATGGGCGAGATCAGTGGCGTGCCGGCGTTGGCTGGAGTCGACTATACCCTGTGGCTGTATGCAAAACGCAAGGATCTGGACAAGGGTGTGTTGCGTTATTATCCACGTACTCAACTGGGTGGCGAGATTCGGCTTGGCGACGCGTCCCATGCGATGTGGTTGACCGACGACCTGAAGATCGATGGGGATTATCGCAACGACGGCATCAGCATCGATCTGGACGGAGATGGCGGGATCAACCGACTACAAGAGTATTTTGCTCCGGGTCAGTCGGTCATCCTCGGTGATCAAGCCTGGAAGCTGGAGATCGTCGATTGAATGCTCCTCGTAATGATCGACGGTCACCGGGAAGAGGCTTGTCGTTTGCCAGTGATTCGTCCATGAGAATGCCGTGAATACGTTCCTGTAGGCTTGGTCCCGGACATCCCGCAGTCGAACCATGGGCAGCAGCCATCATGTGAAGTCAGATCGTAACTACTCAGCTCACCACTGAAATGCGCCATCTCTGCGGGGTGTCAACCCAATTCAGAAATGTCCTCTTTTCTGCCATTCAGAAGTGTCCGGTTTTGTTTGTCGTTTACGGGTTGGTTGAGGTATTTGAACAGCGATTGATTGGACGACGTCAAGGATGGTCTGCCG
>JALSSX010000324.1 GCA_026984055.1 Sedimenticola sp.
GAAGGCATTGTCGCCCCATCAGCGCCTGGCATGGATATGGGTACTGACTAACCAGAAGGCCTGTGACGATACCCGGGGCATGGAAAATACCACCCTCGTCCGCTACGAAGACCTGTGTCGAAATCCACGTGATGGTTTTCGACGTCTGTTCGCCTTTTGCGGCCTCGAATGGGACGACCAGACCGATGCCTTCATCGGCTACACGACCGCCACCGATCACAACAACGCCTATTACAGCGTCGTCAAGGATCCGCTGAAGGCTGCCTATCGCTGGCGGAACGAGTTCGACAGCAGGCAGATCGACGATATCCGGTCCATTGTCGAACAGCATCCGGTCGGCCAAACCTATTACCAGGCACGCGAGGCATCGTCTTACGCCATGCTCGACGTGCCACAATGATACCGCCCGATTCGCATGTCGAGACCCGCCCCGCCCCCCGGACCATGAAAGGTCGCCCATGCGGCCACGGGACGTCCGAGGCAGGACACTGGAAATACTCTCGGCATTTCCAATATTTCCCATATCCCCGCGGGTTATGCCGAAACCAAGCCCACGGAGACGTATTCACGACGCTCACGCGGACGAACCACAGGCAAGCAACCGCACAATTCCATAATAACCCCATGGTTACCACATGAACGATATCGACCAGTACAAGATCCACGAAGAACCCTTCTACCAGCCCCAAGGCGACGAGATCGACGAGTACGCGGCAGCCTATGCCGCGCGCCTGCCGGTGATGATCAAGGGGCCCACCGGTTGCGGCAAATCCCGCTTCATCGAACACATGGCGTGGAAGCTAGGCAAGCGTCTGATCACAGTCGCGTGCAACGAGGACATGACCGCTTCGGATCTGGTCGGCCGCTATCTGCTAGACGCCAACGGCACGCGCTGGATCGACGGCCCATTGACCACCGCCGCGCGCATCGGCGCGATCTGTTATCTGGACGAGATCGTCGAAGCGCGTCAGGACACCACCGTGGTGATCCATCCGCTGACCGACCATCGCCGTACCCTGCCGTTGGACAAGAAAGGGGAGTTGATCGAGGCGCACGAGGATTTCCAACTGGTAATCTCCTACAACCCCGGCTATCAAAGCCTGATGAAGGATCTGAAGCAATCGACCAAGCAACGCTTCGTCGGCATGGATTTCGATTACGCTCCGGCCGATGTGGAAGCCGGCATCGTCGCCAGGGAAGCGGGCGTCGACCAGGACACCGCGACGAAGCTGGTAAAGGTCGGCGAGGCCGCTCGCAATCTGAAGGGCCACGGTCTGGACGAAGGCATCTCGACGCGCCTGTTGGTGTACGCGGCGACGTTGATGGGCAAAGGCATCGCCCCACGTAGCGCCTGCCGCATGGCCCTGGTGCGTCCGATCACCGACGATGCCGACATCCGTGGCACGCTGTTCCACGCCATCGACGCGATCTTCGACTGATCCGGCACGGCGATGAGCATCGAAAACGACCTACCGCTGTACCGCGAGCAACTGCGCTGCAACTTCCCCCAGCTGGAGGACACCTTCTCCGACTGCCTGGAGGAAGCACTCGCGCTACTCTCCGAGCAGGGCATTGAGGACTACCTCGAAGGCGCCTCGCTGGTGTGCATGATCGGACGCGGCTTCGAACCCGTGCTGGTCTATCTCGAAGAGATACCACAGGTCGCCAGCCTGATCGATGAAGAAATGCTCAACACCGCCGCTCAGACCGTCTGGAAGCTGTCCCGCAGCCCGAACGGTGCGGCTATCCTGCCATTGCTGCAATCACTGCCCGAAGCTGCCCGGCGACTCGGCAGCCGCGAGCAGATGGACCACTATCTGACACTGATCCTGGACATGATGGAGCGCACCACCGGGTCCATCCACGGCTTCCACGCCACCCAACCCAGCCCCGGCCTGCCCGAGATCCTGAACCAGATGCCCCATCTGTTGAACCAGCTTTCGCTGGAGGGACTGCACAACTGGATCGAGTACGGCATCCGCAACTATAACGACCATCCCGACCGCCAGCGCGACTACTTCAGCATGCAATCCGCCGACGCGCGCGCGATGCTGCAACGCGAACGCCACGGCACCCTGTTCGCCGATGTCGAACGCCAGCTCGGCCTGTACATGCTCGCGATGTGGCGCGACAAGCCGCATTTCGTGCCCTACTCCACCGGCTGGGACGAACTGCGCAAGCCAATGCCCTATTTCGACAACCTTGGCATGCGCCTGCCGGATGTCTTCGACGACAGCGAAACCGGCATCGACGGTCTGGACCGCTATCGCGCCATCCTTGCCCACATGGCCGCGCACCAACGCTGGACCCAGGCGGTATTCGCCGACAACCTGAGCCCATTCCAACGCATCGCGGTCGAGCTGCTCGAAGACTCCCGCGTCGAATACCTGACGATGCAGCAATATCCCGGCATGCGCCGCATCTGGCGGGCGCTACACCCAAAGCCGATCGAGGACGCCTGTGACCCCGAATCCCAGTCATGCATCCGACACCGCCTGGCGATGCTGTCGTGGGCCATCCTCAACCCAGACAGCCACGGCTACCGCAACCCCGACATCATCGAATTCAGCCAACGCTTCCACGAGATGATGCAAAACAGCGATACCAGCACCCAGGATTCACTCAAGCTGGCCATCGCCTTTGGCGCCAAGACCCGCGTGCAATCGGACCAACTACCCAATGTGGTGTTCGAGGACACCGTGGTCGAGTACCGCGACGACAATCGGCATCTGTGGAAATTCATCGAAATGGGCGATGAAGAAGAGATGTTCGACGAATACGAGAACGAAGCCCAACAGAACGACGAAGCGCCCCAAGGACTACCGCCCCGCCATTACCCGGAATGGGACTACCATACCAAGACCTACCGGCCGGACTGGGTCAGCGTCTACGAAAGCCTGCATCAGCCCGGCGATCCGGGCCGCATCGATGCGATCCTCGACAAGCACGCCGCATTGGCGAAACGCCTGAAGCAGATCCTCGACATGCTGAAGCCCCAGCAATACGTGCGTATCCGCTACCAGGAAGAAGGCAGCGAACTGGACCTGGATGTCGCCATCCGTTCATTGATCGATTTCAAGAGCGGCGCGACCCCCGACCCACGCATCAACATGAGCCACAAGCACGACGGCCGTGACATCGCCGTGATGTTATTGCTAGACCTCTCCGAATCCCTCAACCAGACACCGCAAGGCTGTCGTCAGAGCATCCTCGAACTCAGCCGTGAAGCCGTCTCGCTACTCGCCTGGGCAATCGAGAACCTAGGCGACAGCTTCGCCATCGCCGGTTTCTCCTCGAACAGCCGCCACGAGGTCCGTTATCAGCACATCAAGGGCTATCGTGAACACTGGGACGACGACGTAAAGGCACGGCTCGCCGCGATGGAAGCCAGTCATTCGACGCGCATGGGCGCGGCGATGCGGCACGCTGGACAC
This sequence comes from Sedimenticola sp., assembly GCA_026984055.1. Taxonomy (GTDB): domain Bacteria; phylum Pseudomonadota; class Gammaproteobacteria; order Chromatiales; family Chromatiaceae; genus JALSSX01. Next base: position 3,435 of record JALSSX010000324.1, read on the forward strand.
TACCTGGAACATCAGCAGGCCGACAAGAAACTGATGCTGATCCTGACCGACGGAGAACCCGCCGACATCGATGTGAAGGACGAACGCCTGCTGATCGAAGACACTCGCCGCGCGGTACTGGAACTTGATCAGCAAGGCATCTACAGCTACTGCATCAGCCTCGACCCACATGCCGACGACTACGTCAACGACATCTTCGGCAAACGCCATAGCGTCATCGACCATATCGATCGCCTGCCCGAGAAACTCCCGGAGCTGTTCGTCTCGCTGACCAGCTAGCCCGGATTTCTCACCGGCGTTCGTCGCGAGGTGTTTCAAGGGTGCGGCATGGCTGGCGTTTGCCACCGAGGGACGCGCAGGCGTAGCCGACACTACGTCGAGCACCCCGACCGAGCGAACGCCAGTCAGCGCGCCGCATTGGGCGGTCGCAGTAGTAAACGGGTGAGAAATCCGGGCCAGGCGCCTGTCGGACTTAGCCGGCCGTTGAAAAATGGCATTTTTCAACGGCCGGTGTGCGGTACAGGGAGGCGCCGCCATTTTCGATGACGGCAAGTCATTGAAAATGAAGGAACCGGGAAATCGCATTTTCCGTTTCCTTCGTTGCAAAAGTCCATGGAAGGACTTTTTCCACATCCTGACAGGCCGAGATCTTCCCGATCTCGATACCCGTATCCGGCACCACCCTCCGGTGGTATGCCCATCCCAGGCGTTACTCGTGGTGATGCCCATCCGGCCCATGCACATGGCCATGCTCCAACTCCTCCGGCGACGCATCGCGGACATCGACCACGCTGACATCAAAATGCAGATTCTCGCCAGCCAATGGATGATTGCCGTCGACGCTGACGGTATCGCCGTTTACCGCCGTGACCATCACCACCATCATCTGGCCTTCCGGCGACTGCGCCTGGAACTGCATGCCGGGTTCGATATCGACATCGGGTGGGAACATATTGCGCGGCACCTGCTGGATCTGCGCCAGATCGCGCTCGCCATAGCCATCCGCCGGCGCAACCGACACGCTCATGCTGTCTCCAGCCTTCTTGCCTTCCAACGCGCTCTCCAGCCCGGGAATAATGTTGCTGGCGCCGTGCAGGTAGGTAAACTGCCCATCCTGTGACTCATCCATGACTTCGCCATTATCATTCTTCAACACATAGTTCAGTGTCGCCACCTTGTCTTTCGAGATTTCCATCGCTGCCTCCAGTCAGGAAAAAGTAACGTCTGGAAGCCACGGCCCCAGCGTGAGCCGGCGAGTTTATCACGCGATAACCCAATGTGCCCGCCGCCCGTCAACCAATCCAGCCACCGCGCGTTGTAGTGGAGGCAAAACAAACAAATCCGTGAATAACAGGAGATAGAGGATGAACAAAACCCTCGCATCCAGCCTGGCGCTATGCGCCCTGACCTTCATGACCGGCGCCCAGGCCTGCGGAACCCACGACCCAGGCGTCGATCATCGCCAGACCGCGCGTATCCTGCAAGGCGCGCGCACCAGCGAGCTGGCACGGGGCGAAACCCGTCATCTGGCTCATCAACAGATGCGCATCCGCCGCGAGGAACGCCGCCTCAAATCCGATGGCGCTTGACCCGGCGGGAGCACGCCAAGCTGTATCACGATCTGAACCGCGCCAGCGTCTATCGTCAGAAACACAACCGCCAGCATCGCTGAACGGCTTCATGGCGGGAACTCCGCCGTCATGACAGCCGCCTGAGATTCAGCGGCGGGATACCCAAGGCAGGACGCTGGAAATGCTCCCGGCATTTCCAGCACTCCCACTTCCCGGAGGGTTATGCCGAGGCCAAGCCTACAGGCACCGATTCGCAACCTTCCCGCGGACGAATCTCGGGCGAAGGCGCAAGAAGATCATGGAACCACTCTCACGCAACGATGAGCAACACCGCCAGAGGCAAACGGGACGTACAATATATCACGCGCCCAGCGCACGCATCACCGCAAGCATCCGAGCGCGCATCTCCGCCGGTTGCGCCGAATACAGCATCATCAATTCTCGCATGTCCTCTGGAAACGAGGCGCACAGTGGATCGTGCTCGATATGCTGTTCGTCCATCCAGCCTGAGGCCGCCTTGATATGCCGCTCGAAGCGGCGCGCGAAATCATCGTCGATTGGCAGAAAGGGGTTTTCGACATGCTCGCTCAAGCCAGTCTTACTCATGCCGACCGCCCTTGCCAAACGGGCCAGCGCACCGTGCTTCGACTGCCTCTCCTCGGCGATATGCATCAGATTCTGGTGACGAACCGCCTGTAGATCACACGCGTTCGGCCGGATCGGCCCGTGACCGAACATCAGCCAACACGGCGAAACGCCAGTGGCGTGGCTGATCGACATGATGTCGTCTGGACCCGGCGTCGAGATACCCGCCTCATAGTTACCCAGCCGTCCAGATTTCCACTCCGGAATCTGTTCCAGCAAGGCAGTTTGCGTATTCAGCCCCGCCATCTTGCGCGCCTGCTTGATGCGCGCGCCTATCGTCGTATCGAGTATCATGCCGTCTCCGGAAAAATATCTTGAAATATTTTACAAGAT
>JALSSX010000325.1 GCA_026984055.1 Sedimenticola sp.
CTTGCTGGCTGGCCTTGTCGTTGGCGCGGATGTCGTGGCTTCTGGGTTGTTGGATCAAGGCGATGTCGAGTGTTGACGGGTTCATGGGGTTGGCTTCAGGTCGGGGTTGAGGGGGACTCCATCCGGCAGTTGCATGCTGATGCAGTGCAGGCTGCCATTTTGTTCGATCAGCGCGCGGCAGTCTATCGCGATGATGTCGCGCTCGGGAAAGCAGGCGGCGAGGCTACGCAATGCGGCCTGGTCGCTGTCAAGGCCGTACACCGGCGCGAGTAGCTGGTCGTTGGCGATCAGGAAATTCGCGTAACTGGCGGCCAGGCGGCGACCGTCATCGCTGCTCATCGCGGCTGGCGCGGGCAGCGCGGTGAGCCGGTAGGGTCGGCCGTTGGCGTCGCGCAAGGCTTGGAGTTCGGCGATCATGCGTTCGATCCGGGCATAGTCGGGGTCGTCCGGGCGGCAACTGACGTGCACAATGTGGCCGGCATCGACGAAGCGTGCCAGGGTGTCGATATGGCCATCGGTGTCGTCACCGCTGAGCCGGCCGTTGCTCAGCCACAGAAAGCGCCGGATACCGAGCCACTTTCGCAGATGCGCCTCGATGCGCGGCTGGTTGCCGTTGCCCCGGCTGGTGGAGAGGATGGATGAGCGCGTCGCCAGTAGCGAGCCTTGGCCGTCGGTCTCCAAGGCGCCGCCTTCCAATACCATGCCGGGCGCGCGCCTTTCGATTCCGGGCCAGACCTTGGTTTGATGCAATGTGGCGGTGATGGCGTTGTCGCGTTCCGCCGGGTATTTTTCTCCCCAGCCATTGAAGTCGAAATCCAATAGCACGGGTCTGTTGCCATCGAGGACGGTGATCGGGCCGTGGTCGCGCGTCCAGCTGTCGTTACTGGGCGCGATGGCGAGATGGATGCCGTCGCCAGCCGGACATTGGCTGGCGACATGGGCGCGATGCGCTACCGACTGACAGACGATCAATACGGCTTGTCGGGGAAGCAGCGCGGCGACGACTTCTCGATAGACCGCCTCTACCGACGCGAGGTTGTCGGCCCAATCGCTGTCGGCGTGTGGCCAAGTCAGCAGGGTGGCAGATTGCGGTTCCCATTCGGCTGGCAGGCGGATGCTCAAGGGTTGGTGCTGTCTGTCTTGTGGCCGATGGTCGGCGTATCGCGGTCGATGACGGTGTCGATGACGTACTGGTATTCAAAATAGACCGTGTATTTTGGGTATTTCCAACGAGTGATCGGTGGATGACCAACCGCCGGCAGGCGTTTCGTGGGCTGGCCGAATCGATTTTCGACCTGGGTCATGCTCATGCCGCGCGTCGGCCGTGGGAGTCCTTCCGGGGTGTTGGGCGGTTCTTTTTCGATGGCTTCTATCAGCAGGGTGTCGGCGCGTAATGGCGCGGGCGCGCCGGCGAGTAACGGAAGGATCAAAAGAGTGCAGGCAAGTAGGTGTTTCATTGTTTGTGCTTCCTCGTGGGCTGGCTTTCAAGGTTGGCGTGAAAGTACGTGGTCGATTGCCTGTGATTCGTCTGCGGCTGAACCACGGGCAACCTGTCATGATTCGGGGTGTTTTCCCATCATGGGGATCTCAAAAAATGCCTCCCATGGCATTTTTCTCGTTGCAAAGAGAAAATGCGATTCCCGCTTTACTCACATTTTCAATCACTTATCGTGATCGAAAAGGGTAGGGCATCCCGTTCCACTCGGGCATCTCGATTTTTCGAGGTGCCCTCATGAAAGTTAACCGACATTCATGGCTTCCGGAAAGTTGTCGCGGCTCGCTTCTGCTAAACTGTCGCGGTTTTCACACCGGGCCGCATGCCATGTTCTCTCCGGTCGAGCTGTTTGTCGGTTTGCGTTACACGCGCGCCAAGCGGCGTAACCATTTTATCTCTTTCATCTCGTTGGTTTCGATGCTCGGGATCATACTCGGTGTGGTTGCCTTGATCGTCGTGTTGTCCGTGATGAATGGCTTTCACAAGGAGATCCGCGAGCGCATCCTCGGCATGACCGCGCATGCCACGGTGCAGCGCGCCGATGGCTTCATGCCGGAATGGCATATCGCCATGAGGCTGGCCAGCGAGAATCCGGAGGTGGTCGGCGCGGCGCCCTATATCCAAGCCCAGGCGATGCTGACACGGCGTGGCGTGGTCAGTGGCGCGTTGCTGCGTGGCATCGATCCGGAGTACGAAGGCCGGGTGTCTAAGATTGCGAGTTACCTAAAGGATGGCATGAAGCTGGATGACTTGCGAGCCGGCAAGTTTCAGATCATCCTCGGGGTGGAGTTGGCGAATGTGCTGAATGCGAAGGTTGGCGACAAGGTTACGGTGGTGGTGCCGGAGACCACCGCGACGCCGGTCGGCGCGATGCCGCGCTTGAAGCGCTTCACTGTCGCTGGGTTGTTCGAGGTCGGCATGGGCGATTACGACCGGGGCGTCGCGCTGGTCCATTTAACCGATGCCGGGCGTCTGTTGCGCATGGGCACGGCGGTGACCGGCGTGCGTCTGAAACTGAAGGATATGGACCGCGCGCCGGCGGTGTCGGTACAATTGGCGCGCGATCTGCCCGGTCTGTATCGCGTCAGCGATTGGACCTGGGAGCATCGTAACTTTTTTTCCGCGCTGGCCGTGGAGAAGCGCATGATGGCGCTGATTCTGTCGCTGATCGTCGCGGTCGCGGCGTTCAATATCGTCTCGGCGCTGGTGATGCTGGTGACCGATAAGCAGAGTGATATCGCGATCCTGCGCACCCTGGGCATGTCGGCCGGCGGCGTGATGGCAGTGTTCGTGATTCAAGGTGTGGTGATCGGACTGATCGGGGTGGTCATCGGGCTACTGCTCGGGGTGTTGCTGGCGATCAATGTCGAGCGGATCGTCGCGGCGATCGAGAAGCTGTTCGGTGTGCATTTTCTCGATCCGAGCATCTATTACATCAGCCGTCTGCCGTCCGATCTGCACTGGGATGATGTTTCCGCCATCGCCATCGGTGCTTTCGTGCTGACTCTGCTGGCGACTCTGTACCCGGCGTGGAAGGCTTCACGCATCCTGCCGGCGGAGGCATTGCGCTATGAGTGATGCCGTGTTGCGCTGCGAGGGGCTGGGCAAGACCTACCTGAACGGCCCCCGGCCAGTCGAGGTATTGCACGATATCAGCCTGTCTGTCGCCGCTGGCGAACAGGTCGCGATCATGGGCGCGTCGGGTTCTGGCAAGAGTACTCTGCTGCATTGCCTTGGCGGTCTGGACGCGCCGAGTCAGGGCGAGATCTTCGCTGGCGGTCAGTCATTGGGCAAGTTGAACGACCGGCGGCGTGGTGAACTTCGCAACCGCTATTTCGGTTTTGTCTATCAGTTCCATCATCTGCTGCCGGAGTTCACCGCACTGGAGAACGTTGCGATGCCGTTGCTGATTCGTCGCGATAGCATCGATGCCGTGAGCCAGCGCGCCAGCGAGATGCTCGATGCGGTCGGTCTGGCGGATCGCGCGCGGCACAAACCGACCGAGTTGTCCGGCGGCGAGCGCCAGCGGGTCGCGGTTGCCCGCGCGATGGTGACCCGACCGGCATGCATCCTCGCCGATGAACCGACCGGTAATCTGGACCAGGTCACGGCGGCCTCGGTGTTCCAGTTGATGCGCGAACTCAGCGAACAGCACGCTACCAGCTTCATTATGGTGACCCACGATGTCGGCATCGCCAAGGCGATGGATCGCATGCTGCTGCTGCGTGATGGCCAGATTGTTGTGTGAGCGCGGGTTCCGGGGTTTATACTCGGCGTGGCGCTGTCGCTTGGGCAGCGCCGTTATCCTTAGATATAAAAAACAGGAGATTGAGTATGGATTTGATGGAATTGGGTACCAGCCTGATCAAGAGCAAACTGGGCGGCAATGCGAATGGCGATATCGGTGGTGCGCTGGGCAATCTGTTCGGTGGTGATAGTGGTGGCGGTTTCGACCTTGGCGGCTTGGTGTCGAAGATGATGGCCGGTGGTGGCAGTCTTGGCGACATGGTTTCGTCCTGGCTGGGAGACGGCGACAATGAGCCAATCTCCACCGATCAGGTGAAGGATCTGTTCGGCAGCGACAAGGTCAGCGCCTTCGCCAACGAGTTGGGCGTCGATGAGGATACCGCCGCCGATACGTTGGCCGACGCGGTGCCTCAGATGGTCGATAAGAGTAGCAGCGGTGGTTCGTTGCTGGATATGGTCGGCGGTATGGATGGCGTTATGGATATGGCGAAGAAGTTCTTCTGACGAGACTCGGGGCGCCGCGCGGTGCTCCGATTTTCCTAACAGGCCGTTGAAAAATGGCATTTTCAACGGCCTGTGTGTGGTACAGGGATGTACCGCCATTTCCGATGATTGCAAGTTATTGAAAATGAAGGAACCAGGAAATCGCATTTTCCGGTTCCGTAATTGAAAAAGTCCATGGAAGAACCTTTTCAACATCCTGCTAAGGTTCGAATATATGGAAAATCGTGACTACTCTCCGGCCGACCATCTGTTGATCAATCTCGATCAGGCCTTGCGCACGCTGTTTGGCAAGCCATTGGTGACCGAGCGACTGAATCCGGCGGGAGATTTGCCCGAGGTGGATCTGGATGCGCGCGAGAAGGAGCATATCGGCCGTTTGATGCGCATCAATCACACCGGCGAGGTCTGTGCGCAGGCGCTGTATCAGGGGCAGGCGTTAACCGCGCGCGATCCTCAAGTGCGCGCCAGCATGGAGGCGTCCGCGCGCGAGGAGAACGATCATCTGGACTGGTGCGAGGCGCGCGCGCGCGAGCTGGATATTGGCACCAGTCTGTTGAATCCGCTGTGGTATGCCTGTTCTTTCGCGCTTGGCGCGGTGGCCGGTGTCGCCGGCGATAAATGGAGCCTGGGCTTCGTCGCCGAGACCGAGCGCCAGGTCGAGAGACATCTCGACAGCCATCTGGCCGAAGTGCCCGGCGGGGACCAGCGTTCCCGCGCGATCCTGAAGCAGATGCGCGACGATGAGATCGAACATGGCCGGAAGGCACGCCAACTGGGCGGCGCCGAACTGCCGAAGCCGATTAGGGGCGCGATGCAACTGATGTCGAAGGTGATGACCGCGACGGTTTATCGGCTTTAGCAGGATGTTGAAAAAGTCCTTCCATGGACTTTTTCAATGACCTGCCGTCATCGAACATGGCGGTACATCCCTGTACCGCACACAGGCCGTTGAAGAATGCCATTTTTCAACGACCTGTGTGCGTGGAAGTACGCGGGCGGTTGTCTGTGATCCATCCGCGGGAATGCCGTGGCTATATCGCGCTCGCCCTTTCGTTTCCGGCTGGCGTTCAGGTCAGCTTCATTCCCTTGCGCATGTTACGACCCGAGAAGATCTCCAACATCTCGCGGCGTAGCTCGCGGGCGATGCGCGCCGCGTCCTTGCTTGGCAGGTCGGCGCTGGAGACGTTGAACAGGTAGTCGTCCAGGTTGAACTCGCGCAACATCATCTTGGTGTGGAACAGGTTTTCCTGATAGACGTTGACATCGATCGCGGTGAAGCGGTTCTTGGTGTCGCGCGCGAGGAAATTCTGGATCGAGTTGATCTGGTGGTCGATGAAATGTTTCTTGCCGCGGGTGTCGCGAGTGAAGCCACGCACCCGGTAGTCCATTGTGACGATATCCGACTCGAATGAATGGATCAGGTAGTTCAATGCCTTCAGCGGCGAGATGCGTCCGCAGGTGGAGACATCGATGTCCGCGCGAAAGGTGCTGATGCCGATCTCCGGGTGGCTCTCGGGGTAGGTATGCACGGTGATGTGACTCTTGTCCAGGTGTGCGACCACCGCGTCGGGCAACGGACCAGGTGTTTCGCTGTTGCTGACACCTTCCGGCAGCGCGGCTTCCTCGGAGATCAGCATGGTCACGCTGGCGCCCTGGGGGTCGTAGTTCTGACGTGCAATGTTCAGGATGTCCGCGCCGATGATCTCGGTGACATCGCCGAGCATCTGAGTTAACCG